>CAIUZU010000429.1 GCA_903903705.1 uncultured Helicobacteraceae bacterium | reverse complement strand
CTCCATTTCATTAAAGTTATTAAAAATGGCAGTCGGATGATCTCCTTTTAGTACGCTACCGCTTTGTACGTATTCCTGATTTCTTAAAACAGAGTCATGAACGCTCGCATGTATAGAATCCATTTCTCTAAAGGCTTTAGTATGTCCAAATTTCTCTTGCCCAACCCCGACATACCATTTACCCATACGGCAGTTTCTATGATCTACGAATTTTTTATCTCCGTGAGAATTAAGTACAGCAGAATAAGCAGTTGATTTAAATATGATGTGGTCTACTTTTACAAGTGTTGTAAAAAGCTGATTATTGATTTTTATAGAGATATCAGATGATTTATTTGCGTATGAATTCAGCTCCTCAAATGTTTTTTGAAACTCATGTATTACTTCGTTTGACTCTCCGGCAATTTCTGAAATATTGTCGGAACTGCTTCTCATCTCGTTTGCTTCTTGTTGAAGGGTCGAGATGTTTATCTCTATCTCTTGAGTTGCTTTTTGTGTTCTTTCTGCCAGTTTTCTAACTTCATCTGCAACTACCGCAAATCCTCGTCCGTGCTCACCTGCGCGAGCTGCTTCAATAGCAGCTTAAGAGCTAATAGATTTGTTTGATCTGCTATATCTTTGATAAGTCCTACGACGTTAGAAATATCACGAGATCTCTGTTCAAGATTTACGATTATTTCATGTGAAGATGCGATAGAATTCATAAGAATACTTAGTTTTTGGCTTATCTCTTGTACGCTATGTAAACTTTTTGAAGAGAGATCTGCAGTTCTTTGTGAAACTTGTGAAATTTCATCTGAGCCGTTTTGAGAAACAACTATATCTTTTTGTATAACCTCAAGTCCTGCTCCTATACCGCCGCCTAAAGTGCTAAGATCGTCTGAAAGTTTGCTTTTAATTCTTGTTTCATACCCGACTGCGATAGATGAAATAGCCAATTTAAGCTTTTCAGAAGTTGTACGAAAGATTCCATGCAGACCCGCAGGATTTGTTGTTCTATATGTTTTACCAACAGAAGCACTCTCTATGGATGTTTCAACATCTCTCATAAATGCTTCAAGTTGATCTAATACATCATTAATCGTCCATGCAAATGCGGATTCTCTTGAGTTGTCATCAGGTATGTTTGTGATTCTTCCGTTTAGTTTTCCATCAGCAGCTTCTCTTAGAACCTTGATGACTAAATCGTTTAGTTGTTCATGTCTTTGTTTATTTTTATTGGTTTTGAAGAGAGATAACAAGCTCATCGTAACTTACTCCTTTTTCTGCTAAAATATCTGTTAATACCTTAAATGATGCGTCCACACCGCTACTCTTTTCTACTTCTATCATTTTTTTATACAGAGGTATGATGATTGCTAGAGCTTTTGGATTTGGCTTTCTTCTGACAGAATAGTAGTCTACGATTTTTCCATTTATATCCATTGTGGCTGTTATATTTGCATATACCCAGTAATCGTTATTATTTTTAGTTTTATTGATAACAAAAGCGAAAATTTCTTGTTTTGTCGGGATTACGTTCCATAGATGTCTAAAAACCGCTTTTGGCATATCCGGATGTCTAATAATGCTGTGAGGTTTCCCCAAAAGCTCATCTTCTGTATATTCCGCCATTTCCATAAAGATTTGATTACAGTATACTATACGACCTTTAAGATCTGTTTTTGATACAATGAAATCTTCATCCTTCATTTCTCTTAACATTCGAAACCCTTCCTTATTTTTTAATATTACTTTAAGTTATTGTAAGTATAACATATATTTTATCTCTTTAGTATATAATCACGAATGTCAATTTTACTAGCAATATTTTATTTTTTTTATTTCTCAATTATCGGTGTGTATATAGTATTTTTGCCAAAGGTTTTATCTATGGCGGGTTACTCCGCAAGCGATATAGGCATTATATTTGCAGCTGCTCCTTTAGTGAGGTTTGCGGTTCCTTTTGCTTTTATAAAAGGGCTTAAAATCAATAGAAGTGCTTTTAACATAGCACTGTTCATTATGTGTTTGAGTGCTACCTCATTTTACTTTTCGCTTGATAGCTTTTACAAACTGCTCTTCTCCAATATTAGTTTGGGAATCGGCTTAAGTATAGTGCTTCCGTATGTTGAACTTATATCTCTGAAGTATCTTGGTAAAGAGGATTACGGTAAAATCAGGCTGTTTGGTTCGGTCGGTTTCATATTGGTTGCACTTGTTTTAGTAAAGTTTTTAAGCTCAGCAAACGTTGCGCTTGCTTACCTTTTGGTTTTAACTTTTATTACATCTTTAGCAGCGTTTGTTATAGCAAAGAGGGCGGATACTTTTTTAGATAAGAGCGAAGAGTCAAAAAATGATATAAACGTTTTAAAAGATTGGAGATTGTGGGTTGGACTTACCCTTATGCAGGTAAGTTTCGGTTCGTTTTATAACTTTTTTACTATTTACGTAACGGATCATAAAGTAAGCATGGATATCGCCATATATTTATGGAGTTTCGGGGTTATCGTAGAGATTTTTATGCTCTATTTCCAAGGCTCTTTGCTTCGCAAAAATCTGCTTTTGATTCTTCAAGCAACGACTTTTATTACAGCTTTTCGCTGGCTTTTGCTCTTTATATTTCCGGATAATATAACTATTTTGTTTTTCTCGCAAGCTCTGCATGCACTCAGTTTCGCGCTATTTCACTCGGCAGCCATAAGCTATCTTTTTTATCTTTATAAACACAAATCTTTGGCACAACAACTTTTTTCGGGGATAACTTATGGTTTTGGAGCATTTTTAGGTGCGCTCATTGCCGGATATGTGTATGAGTTCTATCCGGCACAGCTTTTCTTAAGTTCGACTTTTATCGCACTTTTAGCAAGCTATTTTTTATATCTTTGGGGCGTTACAAAAAAGCAGAACCAAATACTACTTGATTAAAGGGATATTCATATTAGGAAATGGGATAGAGATTCCATGTGTGTCAAATGCAAGCTTGACTTTCTCAAGCATGTCAAAATGAACGATTGAGTAGTTCTCTGTTTTTACCCAAACTTGAAATACAAAGTTCAAACTCTTCTCGCCAAGCTCGCCAACGGCTACAAATGGAGCAGGCTCTTCTAAAACCCTGCTGTCATCTTTTATAGCCTGCATCATTATATCTTTTGCAAGTTTTAGGTCATCGCGGTAATCTATGCAAAAAATAAGATCTACACGGCGTATCGGCTTGCTTGAGTAGTTTGTGATATTGCTTGCTATGATTTTAGAGTTTGGAATGGTTGTAGTTTTATTATCAGGCGTGACCATAACAGTCGAGAAGAGATTTATCTCTTCCACTTTGCCTGAAGCTCCTGCCGCTTCTATGGAATCTCCTACTTCAAACGGACGAAATATTATTATAAGTACGGCTGCACCGATATTTGAGAGTGAATCTTTAAGTGCCAAACCGATAGCCAAAGATGCCGCACCAAATACTGCTAGAAATGATGTAGTATTTATACCCAAAGTGTTTAGTGAAGCTAAAATCACCACTATAAGAAGCACGAAATAGATTAAATTGGATAAAAACTCAACCAAAGTGTTGTCAACTTTGGCCTTATGCATCACTATCTTTAGAAGTGCGGTAATTTTTTTAACAACCATTTTACCGATGATAAATATGGCTATTGAAACAATAACTTTAAGTCCATACTCACTTATATACATAACTGTCAAATCTGTGTATTTTACTATATCCACTTTGTATCCTTTATTTTAGTTTTCATCTTAGAGTAGTATAAAGCTAAATTTCTTTAGAAAAGCTTGCCTCGTTCGAGGCAATTTTTTTATAATAGGATGTATTTGTATTTTCTTAATAATTGTATTTATGGATTGTCATGCTTTTAACAAAGCTTACCATAACGGGTGGTTCGTCATAGCAAGGTTAAAACCTTGCTTCCGTGTCCTTTTCGGAAACGAGGATTCATCCTCGTCTGTTAAAAATTCTCCCAAACATCGCTCTCATGTTTAGAGCTGTTTTTAGCAATAGCGTTTGAAGCATATTTTTGTTTAACTACAACGGGTTTAGCAGCTTGAACACTCTGGCTTGCTCTAGTGTGGCTCTCTTTCGCTCGTATATTGTTCTTACCCACAAACTCTTTTGATTGTGCGTCTTCTACCATAGCTTGGGCTTTAGAGATAGTAGCGTTTGCAATAGAGTCTGCTTGAGCTGCAACTTTTGCATTCTCTTGTGTCATTTGGTCTAGTTGTGTAACAGCTGTATTGATTTGACCGATACCTTGCATCTGTTCACGGTTAGCATTACTTACATCTTGAACCATTATTGCAGTTTGAGCTATCTTGT
>CAIUZU010000428.1 GCA_903903705.1 uncultured Helicobacteraceae bacterium | reverse complement strand
ATTTTTATTTATAAGTTCCTCTTTTGTATAGCCGGACATTTTGCAAAAAGCGTCATTTACATAGGTTATAACCCCGTTTGTATCTGTTTTAGTTACTGAAGCACTTATATCTATAATACTTTTATACTGTTCTAGGAGTTTATGCTCATTTTTAAACTTTCTTTGTAACAAAATACGCTCAATATATTTTGTAAGGATTTTTTTGAGTCTCTCTAGTACTAAAGGTTTAAAAAGATATGCGTCTATCCCGATATCCACCGCAGCTTCAGTTATCTCTTTTTCAAAATGTGAAGTTATGAGGAGTATGGGAATATCTTCATCTAGAAGCCTTATATCTCTTGACATATCTAGCCCATTCATAATAGGCATAGTTAAATCTGTTAGCACTATGTCAGGTTTATGTTTAGAATATTTTAAAAATCCTTCTTGTCCATTTTTTGCGACATATATACTCTTAAATATTAGTGTATGCAAAAAGGCAGATATGTCAGACCTTACAGTCGCATCATCCTCGACAAAAAGAATAGATATTTCATTTGAGAGCATTGCTATTTTTTCAAAACTTCTTTGATTTTTTTACCAAGCGCGTCCAAAGAAGAAAATGGCTTCATTACATAGTCTGTTGCGCCATGTCTATGTGCGTTAAGTACTTTGTCAAGAGTCGAATATGCCGTCATCATAAGAACTTTTGTATTTGGGCTTACTTCAAGTAATTTTGGAAGTGCATCCAAACCGTTCATCTGAGGCATCATAATATCAAGAAGTATCAGATCTGTATCTTTTGGAAGTGAAGATATGGCTGTTACAGGATTGCTAAATGTTCTTACCTTGTAGCCGCCATCACGAGAGAGGTATCTCTCCAGCATTACTAAAATATCATTTTCATCATCTATGATTACTATATTTTTTATCTCACTGCTCATCTTTTTTCCCCTTGTTTAAATAGAACCTTTGCCGCTGTATGCATCATCTCTTTAGCTTTTTCATCCACTAGAGCATCTAAAAATTTAAATACATCACTGCTCGCATCTTCTATTGCATGGATACGCTGCTCTATAATCTCTTTTGAGCAGAGTACTTTGTCAGATCCGCACTCTGTAGCTAGCAGATTTGCCTGCTCATGCACGATTGCATGCGGTCTGTCTAGTTTTTGGTATGACGGCATTTTTGAGAAGTTATCTTTGCCTACGCCGCTGCTATACCATTTCCCTAAACGGCACTCCGTGTGTGTAGTGTTTTTAAAACTATTCTCTTCGCCGAAGATAAGAGCATAAACATTATGTTTATAGATAACATGGTCGATTTTTGCCAAAGATGCAAATATCTTATCGCTTATATGTTCTACTTCATACTGGCTTCGTGAAGCATTCTCTTCAAATGATTTTATTTTTAGGCTCAGATCTTCTATCTTTACTTTAGTGTCTATAACTATATTATTGACTTCATTAGTATTAGTTTCTGCTTCATTTGTCTCTTGTTGCATTGCCTTTACGACTAGCGAGATATCTTTTGTTGCAGTTTGCGTTTTTTCAGCTAACTTTCTTACTTCATCAGCGACAACGGCAAAACCACGTCCATGCTCACCCGCACGGGCAGCTTCAATAGCAGCATTTAGGGCTAGTAAATTTGTTTGATCTGCTATATCTTGTATAAGAGTAATAACGGTTGAAATCTCATTGCTTCTTTGGTTAAGTGAGTTCATACCGGTAATATTGAGTTGTGTATTTTGGCTAAGCATATCCATGGCATGTGCGGATTGCTGAATCAATACTAGACCTTCTTTCGACCCGCTTGCAGTTTCAACCGACTCGCTTTTCATAACTTTTAACTCTTCAAGCATTTGTGAAAAAGTTTTTTGTGTATCTGTAAGCGCAACTGTAATTGCTTTTTGGTGAAGGCTTAAAATATCGCTTTCACGGGTGTCTCTCATATCTGTTTTGGTTATCCTATAAAGAGTAACATCACCGTTTTTTGCTTTTTTTAATGTTACTTTACCAGTACAATCATTGAGCATTATGGATGTGTTGTTTTTTTGCAGCTCTTTTGATAACTCACCAATGGCTTTAATTTCAGAAGCAGCTTTATCATTTTGAAAAACAACAGAACCACTTCTATCAAGGGCGACCAGCATCTCTTCTTGAGAAAATGTAGCCATCTCCTTGTAGAAATCCAACACCTCTTTTATAGAAGCTATCTCATCTTCTAGCTCTTTAATCCGATTCTTATCATTATTTTTTGAAAAAAACATTAAATTCCAGCCCTTTTTATTAAAATCGCTTATTTTAGCATAAATTTGTTAGAACTTTATCACAAATTATATAAAGAAGTTAAAAATATTGTTAATAAAATATTAAGTTTTAATCTCCTAACGCCCAAATATCGAAGGGAATCATCTCTATGGTGGAGATAGGATGGCTCATCTTTCCCTCTTTACTCATGGTAATCGCAGTTACCTTTTTGATCTGATATGTAAATAAAAATGCTTCTATAGCTTCTATTTTTTTAAACAGCACTCTCTCATCGGCAAAAGGCATTCCTATAATTACCTCTTCACTAAGCGGGAGATAAAAATCTATACCTTCATCATAAAAACACTCTCTGCCGGATTTTAGAAGTTCCAAATAGATCATATTTTCAAAGAGCCTTCCAAAATGTTTATCTATACTAAGAGCAGATTTTAAAGATATATCGCAAAGATAGATTTTTCTAATGGCTTTTGGGTGGTTTGCTTTTTGAAGCTGATGTATATAGTTTTTCTCACTCAGATTTTCAAAAGATTTATAAAGCTTGTCTTTGGATATTTTTCTTATATGCTTTAGTCTTTCATATATAGAGTAAGGGGATATTTTTTGAGCCATCATCTTTGTGCAAAAAATAAGAATATCAAGTTCAACTTCGCTAAGAGTGCTTCTCGATACATTTTGTAGATAGATGGCTCTAGAATCACTGCTTATTTTGTGCATAGATGGAAAACCGCCGAGCTGAAAAAAATGGTTAAGCGAACTAGAGTCATATTTATGTTCATACGCAAGAAACTCCTCATAATCAAGCGGGTAGAGCGTAAAAGTATTTAAAAAATCTATCTTATAGTTTATTTCACTGCAAATTATCAGTTGTGGCACATTTACAATATTGACAGATTCAATATAGTTATCAAGAACAAGTGTCTCAATCTTGTTGTTATAGCAAAAGTTTTGCAGTGTGTTATTGAGCAGATCCAGATCTATCCGCAGATCAGAGCAATCCATGTAGAGATAACTGCTTTTTTTAAGCCCAAGCAGATAGTTCTTTACTAATTTTGTTTTTCCGCTTTGAGATATTCCGTTTATTTGATAACTGTCTTTGTCTAAAAATAGTTTTCTAAAATGAAACTTCTCTATATGTATGTCGGTTTTGTATAGTTCTTCTAGTAAAATTTCCATACTGCAATT
>CAIUZU010000427.1 GCA_903903705.1 uncultured Helicobacteraceae bacterium | reverse complement strand
ATTCTTAATCGTGGAGTATTCATCCTAAAATAATCTTTTGGTTTATATCCACTTTGATATATGGAGCAACGTCTTTAATCTTTTTTTTACTTCCATCTGCGAAAACTTCATATATAGCACCGTCTATAACTTCTAACACGCTATTTCCAGCCGATAAAGTATCAAGATAGGCTTTGTGCATAGCACCATTTGCAAGTGAGGGAATTAACTTTTCCAAATTATCAAGTTCTGCATCTTTCATAATGAAGCTCCTTTTATTGTTCTCATTTTATCATTTTTTTCGCTCATCTATAAATCTCCCTCTGCAACTCAAAATATTCCTCTCTCATCTGAGGTATTCCGCCGAAGTTCCCTGCCACTTCCCTAACAGTTCCAAGTCCGCTTAAGTCAACTAACTTGCCTAGTTTGTCCTCATCTAACTCTTTCACACCGTCTTTTTTATATCGCTCCAGTATAAACTCTATGAACTCTTTGGCTTTTTCGTTATGAAACTTTTCTACAAACTCTGAGTTTTCTACATGTAGAACTCTCTCGGCTCTTGTTTTGATGCTTAGGTTAAACGATATATGCGTGAGTACATCGTAAATATCGCTCTCTTCGGCTTCAAAGATTACTTTTAAATCATTGAGTTGAGATTCGTCAATCTGCATGTTTGAGAGTTTTTGAAGCATCTCTTTTCTGTTTTTCGGGTTGCTCCAAATACCACGGAGTCCATCTTCATCGTTGTAAAACTTGCCGAGTATGCCTATGAGAAGTTCCAGATAATCCTCTGTTTTTAGTGGTATGCCGTCCATACCGACATAAGTGGTTTCTATGTTGATGACTTTTAGTTTTTTGCCTTTGATGTCAATCGTTACTTTTTCATTTCGAGGGATGTCATCACTTGTTTCTATACCATCGTTATCTGACATGTCAGCTTTATCTTTTGGCTCTTTTGGTTGTTTTTCTCCAGCGTCATTTGAGGGTAAATCTTCTCCGTCCCACGCAGGGTCATAAAACAAGTTTGTAGCTCCTACAAAATCCATAATGGTAAAAAAATCTTTCCCCTCAAAAACCCGAGTGCCACGACCGATAATCTGTTTAAACTCTGTCATAGATTTGATGGGTGCGGTTAGTACAACATTTCTGACATTTTTAGCGTCAACTCCCGTTGTAAGCATTTTTGAACTTGTAAGTATTGCAGGGATGTCTCTGTCGTTGTTTTGAAACATCTCTAAAAACTCTCTGCCTATGTCGCCCTCATCGGATGTAACTCTTACGCAGTAGTTATTATCTTTGATGGTTTTAAACTTATCGATAGCTACTTTCATATCCATCGCATGTTTTTGATTTACACAAAAGACAATAGTTTTATCCATAGCGTTCATGTTTTCAAGGATAGTTTTTGCGATAAGCTCTGTTCGTTTTGGGATGACGACTTGCTTTTCAAACGCCTCTAACGCAACAATCTGTTTTTCTAGTTCACCCGTGATGATGTCGTTAGGGTCAAATCTGTACTCATCTATGTTTGTCTGGATTCTTTTCACTTTGTACGGTGTTAAGAAGCCATCGTTGATACCGTCTTTGAGAGAGTATTCATAGATAGGGTCGCCAAAGTATTTGTATGTATCTCCGTTGTCATCTCTTTTTGGCGTTGCAGTCAATCCTAAGTGAGTAGCACTACTGAAATGATTTAGTATCTCTCTCCATGAACTCTCATCATTTGCACTTCCACGATGGCACTCATCAATGATAATCAAATCAAAAAAGTTGGATGGATACTGTTTGTAGTAAGCGGTTACATCGTCTTCGTTCTCTTCTTCTGAGGTTTCAATATTTCTGTTTTTATTTTCGGCGATGGACTGATATATAGCAAAAAAGATATTGCCAGCTGTCGGGACTTTACCGCCTCTTTTTTTAATGATTTTTCCGTTAATCTCAACACTATCTTTCTCTAATGGATTAAAGGTGTTCATGGATTGGTCTTTTAGTACATTTCTATCGGCTAAAAAGAGTATCTTTGGTCGTCTGTCACTTCCGTCTTTGTTCCATTTTGACTGAAAAAGTCTGTATGCGATTTGAAAAGCGATGTATGTCTTGCCCGTACCAGTGGCAAGTGTCAGTAAGATTCTATCTCTGTCTTGTGCAATGGCTTCTATGGTTTTTTGAACGGCTATTTGTTGGTAAAAACGGGGTTTCATCGTTCCTTCAAAGTGAAACGGCTGAGTGATTACAGCTTGTGCTTTTGGAGTTGTTTCGCCGTATTTTCTAAGAAAAAGCTCATCAGGAGTCGGATAGTTTTCTACCCATCTTCCTTTGCCCTCTTTCAAAGAGTGTTCATAGATTTTATGTCCGTTTGTAGAGTAGACATAATCAATACGAAGCCGCTCGGCGTAGTTGATAGATTGTTGCAAACCGTCAAGCGGGTCTTTTGATTCAGCCTTGGCTTCAATGATGGCTAAGTTGGTGTTTTTATGCGTAAGCAGATAATCCACAAAATAGCGTTTGCCTCTTTTGCCGCCTATAAGCTTTCGCCCGTCGGTAAAATAGTATTCTCTTACAATGTTTGATTCAAGCCAATCACTGTCCTTGATCTGAGGGTCGATTAGCTTAGAGCGAGTATCTGATTCTGAATATGCCATTAAACACCAAAATTAATATATTTGATT
>CAIUZU010000426.1 GCA_903903705.1 uncultured Helicobacteraceae bacterium | reverse complement strand
TCATTTCAAATAAAATAGTTGTAACCTTCATGAAATAATTTGGCACTAAAATTGTGCCATGAAAAATAATCTGCCAAAAAAATGGATACAAAACCTAAAAGTTTTAGATGTTGCATTTCAGCCAATTCTAAACATTCAAACCGGAAAAATTTTTGGAGTCGAAGCACTTCTTAGAAACTATAAAGAGGTTGGCTTTGACTCTATCTTTGAACTTTTTGATGAAGTTTATAAAGATAACCTACTCTACTCATTTGATTTGAAACTGCGAAAAAAAGCTTTCAAAAAGTTTATAACGATTGATGGTTATGAAAATATTAAACTCTTCTACAACCTCGATAACAGACTACTTGAAATGCCTAATTTTAGTAACGGAAATACAAATAGACTCTTAGACCGTTACGGTATCGATCAAAACAGCATCTGTTTTGAAATTTCAGAGAGGCATGAATTCTCAAACAGTTCTAGAATGGAAGAGATTCTAGCTCACTATAAAGAAGAAAAATTTTGCATAGCTATCGATGATTTTGGAGTCGGCTATTCAGGGTATAAGCTTCTCTATGAATGCAAACCAAATATCATAAAAATAGACAGATTTTTTCTTGCCAATATCCAAAAAGATATAAATAAAAAAATCATGACAAGAAGCATCACCCATTTAGCCATACAACTAGGTATAAAAGTAGTTGCTGAAGGCGTTGAAACAAAAGAGGAACTTCTTACATGTAGAGATATCGGATGCCATCTTGTTCAAGGGTATTTAATCCAAAAACCGACTACAGATGCACAGAAAATCCAAAATGAGTATTCTCATATTACCGATATTTTAGATTATGAGAAGAGAGGTGTAAAAAATGATTGTAATTTTGAAGCATATTTAGACAAAAAATCTCCGCTCTCTATCCATTCAGATATGACTCTGATAATAGAATATTTTCAAAAAAACCCTCAAACAGAAATTGCAATTATTGTAAATTCAAATAATGAACCGATGGGCATTTTACAAGAAAACAGAATCAAAGAGTTTATCTACTCACCTTATGGTAGATCTTTAATGATAAATAACGGCACAAAAACAAAACTAAAAAATCTGCTTCAACCTTGCGGTATTGCAGAGGTAAATTGCGATATGTCCAAAATTATTGAACTTTTTTCAAACAGCCCCGAATCAGTCGGAATAATTTTAACAAATAACTCAAAATATTACGGCTTTTTATCCGCCAGAGCCATTATTACTATTATGAATGAAGAAAATCTTATCCATGCAAGAGAGCAAAATCCTCTAACAAAACTTCCGGGAAACTGCATGATAGAGAAGTATTTAACAGGGGTTAGTTTAAATCAAAAATCTTATATTTTGTGCTATTTGGATCTTGATAACTTTAAAGCCTTTAATGATGTTTACGGTTTTAGAAATGGGGATAGAGCCTTACAACTCTTTGCGGATATCCTGAGAAAAAATCTATCCGGAGAGTTTTTTAAAGCTCACATCGGCGGAGATGATTTTTTTGCAGCAGTTGAGTGCAAGGAGGAAAATCAGGAAGAGCATACAGAAAGCCTTTTTAAAATAGTACAAAAATTCTCGGATGATGCCAGAGAGCTATACTCAAATGAAGATAAAGAGAGAGGTTGTATCGTCTCAAACGATAGAGAGGGAAACAAAAAAGAGTTCTCACTCCTTAGTGTAAGTGCCTCTATGCTGGTTGTTAGAAGTCAAACAGAAAAAAGAGATATTGAGACGCTTAATGAAATCTTTTCTTCTCAAAAAAAAGTTGCAAAACAAGAGAGCTCACACATCTCTCTTAGCTGTATGCTTTAAAAACCAATTTTAGCCAAAAGAAAAGGAAAAGAAGTGAAAAAATTAAGTATAAAAGCAAGATTAATATTTCTAGCATTAGCCCCTGTTCTAGTTGTCGCAGTTCTTTTAACTGGTAGAATAATTCATAATATCAGTCTCAAAAAGAATCTTGATGAAACTAAAAGCCGTATTTTAGAAGTTGAAGCACTTGCCCAAGCAATTCATTATATGCAAGTAGAAAGAGGTTTAAGCATCGGTTTTATAAAAAGCGAAGGGATAGAGTATAAAAATGAGCTAACAGAAATTAGAAGTAAAACCAATCTTTCTATAGAAAAGATTAGAGATGTATATAAAATGACAGGTGGTAATTTTGAAATAGTTTTAGATAAATTTCAAGCATTAACACAAGCCAGACAAAATGTAGATATATTTCAAACAGCAAATACCTCGAATGTATCATTTTATTTTACACAGACCATTGCGTCACTTATTAAAACAGCCGCAGAAGCACCATCATTTATAGAAGATATAGAAAACAGAAATACTATACAATCTTACGCACACTTAACATCTGCAAAAGAGAGTTTAGGACAAATAAGAGCAACGCTAAATAGTGTTTTTTTAACGAATTCACTTACAAGAAGTACTCTTATCTCGTTTGTAACTTATCATAGTGCGTATAAAGTAAATATTTCTAAATTTACAACACTGGCGCCGGTTGAGTTAATACAATTTTATAACAATACATATAATTCACAAGCTGTAAACACAACATTTAAAATAATAGATTCTATACTAGATAATGCTATGGATAGTGATTTTGAAAATCAAGCTCCTGCATGGTTTGCAAATGCAACAGAATCTATTGAATTATTAAGAAATACTGAGCTTGAATTGTATAAGATAGTTCATAAATCAATTGATCAAAAAATAGAAAATATTTTACTCGATATCGCGGCTATATGTATATTTTCAATTATTAGTATAATTTTATTTACTTTATTCATACTACTTTTTGCAAAAAGATCTATTTCTATGCCGCTAGAGAAATTTAAAAATACCCTTGTGGAAATAGGTACAAGCCATGATTTAACAATCAAAACAGACGACAATGCACCACTTGAACTATCTCAAATGGCGGTAAGTTTTAACAAACTTATGAGCGGATTAAAAGATTTAATAGAGACTTCAAAAATAAGCTCAGGCGAAAATGCTTCTATCTCTCATGAACTCTCAACAACGGCACTAAGTGTCGGAGAAAATGTCGAAAGGTCAGTTGTTGTTATAGATGAAGCAAGCAAAAAAGCAGATGATATAAAAAATGAGATACTGGTGGCTATTGGTGAAGCGCAAGAGAGTAAAAAAGAGATTCTAAGAGCAAATAAAAATCTTGATCTAGCAAGAGATGAGATTGTACACCTTACACATAAAGTTGGGCAAAGTGCACAGCTTGAAGTTGAACTAGCACAAAAAATGCAGACACTCTCTCATGATGCGAATGAGGTAAAAACCATACTCGAAATTATTGCAGACATTGCAGATCAGACAAACCTCTTAGCACTCAATGCTGCCATAGAAGCTGCACGAGCCGGAGAGCACGGCAGAGGCTTTGCAGTTGTTGCAGATGAGGTTCGTAAACTTGCCGAGAGGACACAAAAAAGCCTAACGGAGATTAACGCCACAATTAATGTCATAGTTCAATCTATTGTAGACGTAAGCGAACAAATGAATTCTAACTCAAAAGGAATTCAAGATTTGGTACAGAGTGCTTCTGATGTAGAAAGAAAGATAAAAGACAGTGTTGCTATTGTAAAAGAAACAATAAAGGCAACTGATAAGACAGTAGGCGATTTTGAAAGAACAGGAAAAGACGTTGAAATCATCGTTTCACAAGTCTCACAAATTAACAAAATCTCGTCACAAAATGCCAGAAGTGTGGAAGAGATTGCAGCGGCAGCAGAACATCTGAATTCTATGACTGACACCCTACATGCCAAGCTAGAAGTTTTTAGAACTTAAATTTTGTGTAAAAACCAATTTATAAATAAAGGATTATCTATGTCAAAAATTTCTATAAAATCACAACTTTTATCACTTCTATCCGTCTCACTTATTCTTTTGGCTCTTATTACGGCTTATATATCCGGAACAAAAAGCAAAGATGCTTTAATGAGTGAGAGTTATTCAAAGCTTAGCGCTGCTAGAGATATGAAAAAACATCAGATCGAAAACTTTTTTGCCAGATGCGCTAAAGATATTGATATTTTGACAAACAGTGAAAATCTTCAAAATTTAGCTTGGGATCTGCTAAGTGTCTATAAAGATCTAGATGTTAAAAATGATGAGAGTTTTCCGGTGCGAGATGCATCTGCCATGGAAGAGAGATTGCCGCATGAACCATATTTTCAAAAATATTTCAAAGATTACGGATACAGCGACATCTATATTGTTTTAGCTCAAAGCTCTCATGTAGTCTACAGCGGAGCAAAAAAAGCGGATTACGGTGCAAATCTGGGTATGGATAATTTTAAAAGCACTCCTCTGGCTGAGATATTTAGAGAAACACTCAAAAACAAACGCACGACTTTTCTTGATATGAAAAGCTACTCTATCGACAACAACGATCCGGTAATGTTTATAGGAACACCGATTTTCATCAGAGCGGAGTTACAAGCCGTATTGATATTTAAACTAGACACCGCACAAATAAACAGCATAACAAATTATAGAGAGGGCTACGGTTCTTCTCAAGAAGACTATTTGGTAGGCGGCGATAAGCTTATGAGAAGTGATAGCTTTTTAGATGCAACAAACCGTTCCTTGAGGGCATCTTTTGCAAACCCCTCTACCGGTCTTGTTGATACACAAGCCTCAAGAGATGCACTAGAGGGGAAAACTGATACTAAAATCATTGTAGACTATAACGGTAATTCTGTTTTATCATCCTATTCTATGATTCAAATCGGCGAAGATTTAAAATGGGCGATTATCTCCGAAATAGATGAGGCAGAGGTGCTTAGCGTTCCAAATAGCATCCGCAACAGCATCATCGTATCTTCGCTTATCGTTTTGGCGATTATTCTTATTGCAGCTATAGCGTTGGTTGATTTTAGCATTGTAAAACCGATAGAAAAGTTTAAAAACACACTCCAAAAGATTAGTTCAAACAATGATTTAACGCTCCAAGCGGATGAAAATGCACCGCAAGAACTCTCTCAAATGGCACTAAACTTTAATAGACTCATGAGCGGTCTAAAAGATCTTATAGAAATATCATAAACAAGTTCAGGCGAAAATGCTTCCATCTCTCATGAACTCTCGACTACCTCGCTAAGCGTGGG
>CAIUZU010000425.1 GCA_903903705.1 uncultured Helicobacteraceae bacterium | reverse complement strand
CATCTTCGATGATTGCGGTTTGTCCTATCACGACACCCGTTCCATGGTCTATAAAGACTCTTTTGCCGATAATGGCACCGGGATGGATATCTATATTTGTAATAATCTGGTTAAGCCCCATAATGATTCTAGCAAGGCTTTTGAAGTTTGCCATGTAGAGCCTATGAGCTATTCTGTACCATGCAACTGCCCATACACCGGGGTAGTTAAATAAAAAATCAAGTTTAGAGTTTAATGCCGGATCGTTGTTGTAAGCATTCGAAAAATCTTCTCTGATTTCAGCAAAAAGTCCCAAAGTTAACTCCTAATTTGTAGTTCTTAAATAACCGTTTTGTTTTAAAAACAGTTCTAATTTTGCAAGTGTATCACTTTTTTCTTTTTCTGAAATAAACTCTGAATTTGACAAATCATTTTTCAGCTTCGTATGCAAAATAGCTGAATCATATCCTATAGAGTCTAAGATATCTAAAATATTTTTTGACTCTACGGCATTTTTAACTTCATACGAATTTTCATCTATTGTAATCGTATATTCGCTCGGATGAGTAAAAAGGTTATGATTCATCCCAAGCGTCTCTTGATATGCGCCTACATTGAAAAAACCTAAAAAATACTCCTCTTCATCGAGGTTTACGTCATGAAGGTAGAGCGGTTTGTCAGGATTAAACCCTATCTCCCCGTCGCTGTCACATGTAATATCCCATAATGACGCCGCACGAAGAGGTGTTGAGTTGAGATGATGCAAAGGCATAACAGGAAAGTGTTGATTTAAGCCCCAGTAATCAGGCAAACTTTGAAAAATCGAAGCGTTGATGAGATATCTCTCTTGAAGTTTTACCTGTAATTGTGCCAGCTCATCAGTAGGGTTTGCCGACTTTAGATAGAGTGCTCTTTTAATGATATTATGAACCAAAATTTCTGCATTTGAGCGGTCTTGCAGGTCAATATAACCTAAATCAAATAGTGTTAACATGGACTCCATATGGTCAAGTGCATCGTGAAGGTACTCTATACAGTTTGTATTGTTTAAAAGTCTGTTTAGCTCAACCAACTCTTCGATAAGAGGCGGATTGATTGTTTTAAAATTGAGTAGCTTTTCTTGGTAGTCCTGTGTAAAAAGCTCTAAAACCGGAGTTATCAAAACAGCATGAGAGGCAACTATAAATCTGCCGGATTCCGTAAAAATATTTGGATGAGAAACATTTTTAGCGTTCATAATTTCGCCAAGGAGGAAAACAACACTGCTTGAGAACTCATCGATGGAGTAGTTTCTTGAGTTTAAATGTGCATGTTGGTTGTACTCAACTGCCAAACCGCCTCCGATATTTATATTGTCTAGGCTTGTTGCGCCCATTTTTTTAAGCTCTGCATAGATATTTCCCGCTTCACGCAGAGCCTTTTTAAGAGGTGCGATATCTGACATTTGCGAGCCGATGTGGAAGTGAATCATGCTCAAATACTCTAAAAGATCTGCTTCTCTTAGAAGCGTGATTGCTTCGATAATCTCTGTAGATGTTAAACCGAATTTTGCATCCATGCCGCCGCTTTTTGCCCAGATACCGCTTCCGGTGCTGTGAAGTCTTACTCTAATCCCGATATTTGGTACTTTTAAGTCGCACTCTTTTGCAACCTCTATAATAGTTTCAAGTTCACCTAAACCCTCAATCGTGATGGTAATATTGTGTCCGCTTTGAGCCGCTATAAAGCCAAGCGTTATCATCTCTTTATCTTTAAAACCGTTGACGGTGATGTTTGCACCGATTGGAGTTTTGCTCATCGCAAGTATTAGTTCGGCTTTAGAACCTGCTTCTAGTCCGTAGTTGAATTGAGCGCCTTGAGATGTGACGGCTTCAACCGCATGCGGAAACTGATTTACTTTTAGAGGGAAAACGGCATGAAATTTGCCTTTATAGTTGTTTTGCTGTATAGCTTTGTCAAAATAGTTGTAAAGAGTTCTGATTTGAGCTTTTATAAGATGCGGAAATCTTAGCAAAATAGGACCTCTGACATCCTCTGCACGAATCTCTTCAACGATTTGAAGAAGTGATGGCATACACTTGTAATTTAACCTAATTTGACCGTTTTCAATTATAAAATTATTATTTGACCAAATATCAAGACCGAAGTTGTTCATATTCATATCCTATGCATTTAATTTATGATGAAAATATTTATCTATATCAAAATATATATCATCGTTTTTATTTTTGAAAGTAAGATTAGATTTCCCAATCTTGCTTATGTGATTCACTCCCATAACCGCCAATATCATCTTCATTCCTTTGATTAGATTTACATGATAGTTTGCTATTTCACCGCTTTTTTTAACAACTAGATATGAAGCTCTTTTTTTCTCATCTTGTGTTGCCATCCCTACAGGACAGACATGTGTGCCGAAACCTGAGCACATTCTTGCACGAATACAACCGCCGCTCATCATAAAACCTCTTGCAATTCCAACTGCATCAGCTCCCAAACACATCGTAATAATAACATCATCCGGAGTCAAGATCTTCCCGCTTGCTATGATTTTTATATCATTGCGTATATTATACTTTTTAAGCATGCTATCTAGCAAGTAGAGTGCATTGTCGATTGTAAGCCCTACAGATTCCATCAACTCTAGCGGTGCAGTGGCACTTCCGCCATCAGAGCTGTCGATAGTGATAAAATCAGGTATATTCCTGCCCTCCGCTTTCCTTGAAGCAATATCTTTTACCATCTCTTCAACAGCTTTGGCATCAGATATAACTATCTTAAAACCGACAGGTTTTTTTGAAATGTTTTGCAGTTTTTCTACAAAGTCTAGTAGATGAGATGCTGTATCCGCATAAGGAAATCTGTTTGGTGAAAAAACGTCTTTGCCTTCAGGAACGCCTCTGTAGTATGCTATATCAGCTGTTACTTTAGTGCCAGCCAACTTTCCGCCTGTCTGTTTTGCGCCTTGAGCGATTTTTATTTCGGTCATACGGCAAAATGTCATCACCTTTTGATATTTCAATTCGTCAAATTTTCCATCTTCATCCCGAACACCGTAGAGTCCTGAGCCGATTTGAAAAATCATATTCGGAATGTCGCTTGGGATCTCTTTTGGGAAAACACTAAGCGGTGCACCCCAATTTATACGAAACAGTACATGAGATCCTTCGTCGTAAATATATGTATTTTGTGTTTTTTTATTTAGTAAAGCGGTTCTGTACCATTTTGTCGCAATCGCATTGTTAAAGAGCAGTTTGCCCATCTTATGCATAAATTCTGCAAAAGGGGTGCTTTCAATAATCTCAAGATACTCACAGTTGTTTAAGTCGGGCTTATGGGTAAAAAGATGATTTGAGGTAAGAGAGCCTTCCCCTGTATTTACGGTTAAGTTTGAGGCGATTCCAGCCATGGAAAATGCACGAATTGCCTCAGGGCTCAATGCTCCGTCACTCATGGCAGAGCGGATAATAGGAGTATGAGAGACAAAAGGAATCTCTCTGTCTTTCCCAAATACGACAGATATCTCTTCGCTAACCTCATTGTCGTTTAAAACATTTGAAACATGTTTTAAGATAAATTTTGAGCCTAAAAAGGGCTGTGAGATAGAGAAAGATTTATAATTTGGAACATTTTTGGCAGCTTTATAAACCCAGTCGACTTTATCTTTAGAGTCATAAAAAGTCTCTTCCGCAAAATATTGTCTAAGCGGCTCTCTGAGTGCTTCAAAAAAATATCTAAATCTTCCGATTACGGGATAGTTAATTAATAGCGCATGGTTTCTTTGGACATATTTGTCGTGAATATAGAGAAAAACCAGACCGATTAAACCGGCTAAAATAAAAAATTCTATGAAATTAGAAAAGGCATCCCATATAAAATCTAATATTTGCAACTAGAAGTCCTCTAGCAAAAGCGTCTGTTCCGTTTTGTCTTCTAGGTTTTTTACCCAGATAGTCCCATCTTTCATCTCGTTAGATCCGATTACTGCACAATATTTTACATT
>CAIUZU010000424.1 GCA_903903705.1 uncultured Helicobacteraceae bacterium | reverse complement strand
TTTTTCTTTTCTCACTTCATCAAATATAGGGTAAACCGTTGCATAGACCCAGTAGTATCCACCATCTTTAGTTCTATTTTTAACATATCCTGTCCAGATCTTATCGCTCTTTACGGTTTCCCATAAGCCTTTAAATGCAGCTTTTGGCATATCCGGATGACGAACTATATTGTGAGGTTTGCCTACAAGTTCTTCCAGCTTATAGCCTGCAACATTACAAAAATCATCATTGGCAAATAAAATTATGCCTTTTGAGTCAGTTTGTGATACTAAAAAATCATTGTTTTTTAAGACATATTCTTTCACTGAAACACCTTCTTTATTTTTTAATTCTTAATAGGGCAAAAGTTTATCATAATGAAATGAATACTTAGTTGATTTTAATTGCGAATTTTGTATAATTCTAAATTCAAAACTTAACATAAATTAAAATCAAAGTGAAGCTATGAGCAAAAAAGATTTATATCGTCCTAATGTTGCCATGATAATCGTATCAGAGAGTTATCCGCACAAAAAAGAGATTTTTTTAGCTCAGAGAAATGATCTGCTTGATGTTTGGCAGTTTCCTCAAGGCGGAATTGACGAGGGAGAAGAGATTGTAGAAGCTCTTTTTCGTGAACTCAAAGAGGAAATCGGTACAGATATGGTTGATGTGATTGCCGAGTTTCCGGAGTGGATTTCGTATGACTTTCCGCCAAGAATAGCACAAAGCATGAGACCTTTTATCGGACAAACGCAGAGATATTTTTTGGTCAAACTCCAAGAAGGCGCGACAATAGATATCAATACGAAGCACCCTGAGTTTTGTGATTATAAATTTGTAACTGCCGATGAGGCTTTAAGTTTAAGTGCCAGTTTTAAAAAAGATGTGTATGCGAGTGTCATAAATTATTTCAAAAAAGAGGGATTGTTATAGATGTTGATAGTTCAAAAATTTGGCGGAACAAGCGTAGGTGATTTGGAGCGCATCCAAAATGTTGCCAACCGTGTAAGTAAAACGAAAAAAGAGGGACATGATGTTGTCGTAGTAGTCTCGGCGATGAGCGGAGAGACAAACAAGCTTATAGATTATGCAGAGCACTTTTCAAAAAATGCTTCTCGTGCTGATATGGATATGCTTCTTAGTTCGGGAGAGCGGGTAACAGCTTCTCTTCTCTCGATAGCACTCAATGAGATGGGGCATAAAGCGGTTGCCATGAGCGGGAGAAAAGCAGGAATCGTGACGGATATGCATCATACAAAAGCTCGTATTCAAAAGATAGATCCCGTGGCGATGAATGAAGCTATTAAAGAGGGCAAAATCGTTGTAGTTGCAGGGTTTCAAGGGGTGACGCAAAACGGTGACGTAACAACTTTGGGTCGCGGCGGAAGCGATCTATCGGCGGTTGCTATAGCAGGAGCGGTAAATGCCGACTTATGCGAGATCTATACCGATGTAAGCGGAATTTTTACTACAGATCCTCGCATTGAGCCAAAAGCTAAAAAACTTGAGAAGATTTCATACGATGAGATGTTAGAGTTGGCAAGTTTGGGAGCAAAAGTGCTTCAAAACCGCTCTGTGGAACTGGCAAAAAAATTAAACGTAAATCTAGTAACAAGAACAAGCTTCTCTGATGAAGAGGGAACATTAATAACTAAGGAAGAAAATATCATGGAAAAACCGTTAGTAAGTGGAATCGCATTAGATAAAAATCAGGCTCGAGTATCGTTAATCGGTGTAAAAGACAGACCGGGAATAGCATCTGACATCTTTACAAAACTTGCAAAAAACAATGTAAATATTGACATGATTATCCAAAATGTAGGACATGACGGTAAAGCAAACATAGATTTTACTGTTCCTGTCGGTGACTTAAATGATGCTAAAGCCGTAATGGATAGTTTTGTAAAAGAGTCTGAAGTAGATGAAGTGACGTATGATGAAAATATCTGTAAAGTATCCATTGTAGGCGTGGGAATGAAATCTCATACCGGCGTTGCCGCAAAAGCGTTTGCAACGATGGCTGCAGAAAATATCAACATCAATATGATTTCAACTTCAGAGATAAAGATCTCTATGGTGATTGCCGAGAAATATGCAGAACTCTCAGTTAGATCTCTTCATAGCGCTTACGAATTAGATAAGTAACTTTATGCAAGATTTTGCTCAATGGAGCTTGGATGCTATCAGGGAAGAGGGTGGCTGTTTTAGCTGGCTGGAAGAGCAGCGTTTTGACTGGACTACTACCACTTCTCAGGCATTGGAGCAGATTCTTAGCGGTAAAACGGTTATCCTTATTACCGATGAGAAGCGAAAATGGCTTGAGACATATATACTTGATTTTTTAAACACTGCACAGATGGATCGACCGCTTCTTCCTATACTCAGCATAGACAGCATATATAAACACTACAACAGTGTAAGCGGCGGAGAGATGATTGATATGGTTGAAGATATGATATCACTCGCTTACAAAGAGGACTGTTTTTTCTGGTATATCGGTAGAGGCGATGATAAAAGAGCCGATATCGCAAAGAGAAAAGACACAAGCTATTTTTGGATTTTTGATGAAGATTACATAAACGCTTTTACTCTCAAATCTTACGACAAACTGCTCGATATAAAACTTTTACAACTTTACCGGCTTTTTAATGCATCTCTGAGTGCTGCGATGTTTGGAGAAGTTGATGTTAACGCATAACTCCAAAAAGGGGTATATCCTTATCTCAAGCAGCGTTGAAGCGGAGTTTGAGAGGATAAGAGAAGAGTTGAAACCAAGCAGGGTTGTGGGTTTTATCGAGGATGAGTTTAAAATAGAACATGCAAAAGCGGTTCTTGCAGAGTCTTACATCAGCGAATCGCAAACAAAATATATTATTTTAGGCGCCAACAATTTTAATAATATCTCCCAAAACTCACTTTTAAAACTTCTTGAAGAGCCGCCTAGAAATATAGAGTACATCATTATATCCCCCACAAAATCAAATCTTCTTCCTACCGTACGCTCAAGAATGCCGATTGTAAAAGGTGAAACGATACATGCAGTTCAGGAGATATCACTCAATCTCTCTAAGATAAATTATGCGGAGGTTTTTGAGTTTTTAAAAACAAATGAGAGAGTTAAAAAAAGTGAAGCAAAAAGCTTGGTTCAGGCTCTTTTTTATAGAGCGACGGTTGTGGACAAGCTGATTTTGAGCGAATCTCAGTTGCAAAATTTTGACAGGGCTTATAGGCTTTTAGAGTTAAACTCAAGACCTCAAAGTGTTTTGGCACAGCTTGTCATGAGTTTTGTAGGAGAAAAAAGTGCAAATTGAACTGCTCTCAAACAGTATTGACATAGGAAAATATCTAAAAAACATAAATGTAGATAGTGGCGGAGTGGCGATTTTATCCTTAAAAGCGTTGCATTATATTATCTATATCAGAGAGCTTCATGTCGGTGCGGCAAATATCTTAAAGCAAGATGCTCTAAGCGTTGGTGCAGATCTTGCCGTACCTCGCGGAACGGTTGTTGCAAAAACTCCGTATGTTGATTGCATACTTATCGCAACGGCAAGGCAGCTGCAAACTCTTAGCAGAAAAGAGTTGGCACAACCATTTGGTTTAAAAGAGGTTGCATATAAACTCCAAGAAATTTTAAAAGTAAAAAAACCGTCTCATGCAGAAGTTATGGGTGTCATAAATGCGAATGACGACAGTTTTTTTTCAGCTTCAAGATTTAAAGAAAAGAGTGCGATAGAAGCGATTGAGAGGATGATAGAAGAGGGTGCGGATATTATAGATATCGGTGGAGTCTCTTCTGCTCCAAACTCCGTTAATGTCGATAAAGCAGAAGAGCTTAGAAGAGTAAAGCCTATCCTTGACTTAATACAAGCAAAAAAACTTTACGATAGGGTAAAATTCAGTATTGACAGTTATGAACCATTAGTGATAGAACATGCGCTAATGAGTGGTTTTAAGATTGTAAACGACATAACCGGACTTGCAAATAGCGAGGTTGCGAAACTTTGCGCATCGTACGGTGCAACGGCGGTGATTATGCATATGCAAAAAACGCCTCAGATAATGCAGGAAAAACCGGAGTATGAGCATATTCTCAGTGATATTTACTCTTTTTTAAGCTCAAGAGTTCAAGAAGCCGAGGCATTTGGCGTTAAAGATATTATTTTAGATGTAGGAATAGGGTTTGGCAAAACTCTAGAGCATAATCTTACGCTTATCAAACATCAAGAGCATTTTCTAACACTAGGAAAACCTCTGCTTGTAGGCGCTTCTAGAAAGTCTATGATAGATAAAATATCGCCCTGCGCACCAAAAGAGAGACTTGGCGGAACTTTGGCTTTGCATTTAGAGTCTGTAAAAAACGGAGCTTCCATTATTCGAGTACATGACGTGCAAGAGCATGTTCAAGCACTAAGAGTTCAACAGGCATTAATGAATATTTAAAAGGCAGTTTTATGAAATTTCCAACAATTGGCGAGATAGCAACCACAAACGTAGTTTCTATAGAGAGAAGTAAGAGTGTTGCAGATGCCATAAAAGTTATATTTGAAAATGAGCATAGAAATTTAATTGTCGTTGACGGCACTCTCTTTTATATCTTAACGGTGGCAGATATATTGAATATTAAAGTTCAAAATATAGATCTTAGTACTTCTCTTAGAGAACTGGAACTATTAACGGTTCAGACCGTACATAAAGATAAAAACGTATTGCAGATTGTAGATTATCTCAATTGTGACATTGAACATATATGTGTTACAAATGATGACGGCTCGCTTTATGGGATTGTTACGCATACTGATATTACAAGTAGCATAGATCCTGAGACGCTGATGGATAATTTTTGTTTGCAGGATTTTTTAAAACTTAGCAGAAGAGCAAGATGGGTAAAATCAGATATGAAAACATCAGATCTGCTACAAGAGATGACAAGCAAGCAATATGAGAGCGTAGTTATTGTAGAAAATTTTAAGCCTATCGGAATATTTACGACAAAAGATATTATAAGAATGATTAAAAACAATCAAAATTTAGAACTTAGCGTAAGTTTCTATATGTCTTCCCCGGTCGATACCATAAGTAAAAATTGCTCTGTAAAAGAAGCGTTGGAATTTATAAAAGAGAAACATTACAAGAGAGTCGTTGTTATAGATGAAGAGGGCAAAATGTCCGGAATCATCACACAAAAAGAGCTTATATCACTTTCGTATTCGAGATGGGCGATGCTTATTAAAGAGCATCATGAGGAGCTGACTCAAATAAACGCTTCTCTTTTAAATAAGAGCAAAAAATATGAAGAGATGGCTTCAACGGATAGTTTAACGGGTCTTTACAACAGAGGCAAATTTTTAGAGGTCTATCTCTCCTCATATAAAACAATGCAAGAGAGAGGCAACAGCATGTCGTTTATTTTAGTCGATATCGACTATTTTAAAAAGGTCAACGATACTTACGGTCACAATGTGGGAGATGAAGTTCTTGTCTTAATCGCACATGAGCTGCAAAAAACATTGAGAAATATAGATATTGTGTGCAGATGGGGAGGGGAGGAGTTTGTCGTTCTTCTTCCTGCCACCGAGGTAGAAAATGCAGCTGCTTTGGCAGAAAAATTAAGAGCGCATATAGAGTCTTTAGTGCTACAAAAAGTAGAGAGAGTAACCGCAAGTTTCGGTGTTACAAAAATTTATGTCGAGGATGATATAAAAAGCGTGGTAGAGAGAGCCGACAAGGCACTTTACGATGCTAAAAAATCGGGAAGAAACATGGTAAAGGTACTTCTTTAAGTTACGAATCCATTGCATAACAAAAAGTTGCAGTGAGAGTTTTTGCAAAATTCTCTCTATGCAAGGCAGACTCTGTTTCTTCCGCTCTTTTTTGCCTCATAAAGTGCTCCGTCGGCTCTTTTTACGATTGTTTTAGAAGTATCGCCGCTTATAAAACTGCTTACTCCGAAACTTGAAGTTTTTGTTCCTACGGCTTCAAAGTTGTGCTTTTCTATCATCTCTCTTAATATTTGTGCATGTTCATAAGCTGCATCGGTAACGGTTTGCGGCAGGATAATCATAAACTCTTCACCGCCCCAACGTCCTACGATGTCCGTTGCTCTTGAGTTTTGTTTTAAGATTTTTGCAACATCAATGAGTGTTTTATCGCCGATATCATGTCCGTAAGTATCATTGACGCTTTTAAAATGATCTATATCAAGCATGATAACGCTAAAAGGGGCTTGGTATCGCTGTGCTCTTTGGATCTCTTCGCTAAATGTCGCTTCAAGTTTGAGTCTGTTGTAAAGTTGTGTTAGCTGATCAGTGATAGAGAGCTCTTCGACTGTTTTTTGGCTTGTGATGTCATGACGTATAGAGGTGTAACCTATTTTTTTACCAAACGCATCGTACCTTGGCGATATCGTAGAGTAGACCCAATAAGAGGAGCCGTCTTTTGCAAGATTTTTTATCTCCCCGCTCCATGTTTTTTCGCAGGAGAGTGTTTTCCATATCTCTTTATAGAGTGTATCAGGCATGTCGCGATGGCGAATAATATTGTGTTTTTTGCCGATGAGTTCCTCTTTTGTATATCCTGTAATACGACAAAATGCACTGCTGACTTCTGTTATGACACCTCGTAAATCCGTGGATGATGTGATAACATAAGTATCGACAAGTTCTAGATATCTTTTCATAGAGTTGTTTGTTTTACTTAGTTCATTTTTTGCATCTTCAAGCTCTTTGGTTCGTGTTTGTACTTTTTCTTCAAGTCTCTCGGAATGCTCTTTGATGATTTTTTGTGAGTGCAAAAGATTATGCCCCATCTCTTCAAAATTTTTAGCAAGGACTCCTATCTCATTATGAAGATAAGAAATCTTTTGAAGCGAAATGCTGTTCTCATTTGATTCGAGAGAGAAGTTTTTTACCCTTTTTGTAAGAAGTTCCAGCGGATATACTATATGTTTTGTTGCCGTCATTATGGCGACGATGATGGCAACAACAACAAAAAAGATGATAATGAGAGAGATAAACTCCATTTTATGAATCGGCTCTAAAACTTCATCCATATCTATCTTTGCGATTACACCCCAGTTGAGAGAAGGGACGTAATCCCATGCAGCTATAACATCTACTCCTCTGTAATCTTTAAGTTCACCGACTCCATGTGAGCCGATTACCGCCAGAGTAGAAGCCAGTTTTTTGTTTTTATCAAATTCAAACTCGATTTCTGCCGATTTATTGTTATATTTAAGCGGTGTGGTAGAGACTACTTTATGATGTTCATTGCGTCTTGAGGCAAAAAACTCTCCG
>CAIUZU010000423.1 GCA_903903705.1 uncultured Helicobacteraceae bacterium | reverse complement strand
AGATTTGTACTCTTCTAACTCATTTAAAAGTTCACTTTGGCTAGGAGTTTTATCATCTAAAATATCAAAGATAGCTCTATTTTGTTCAATATAGTCCATAATGGAATCGCACAATTTCGCCGGATTTAAAAGCTCGCCTACTCTTACGCCGATACGGTTGATTTTATCAGAATATGCAGGTCCGATACCCTTACCCGTTGTTCCGATAGCTTTTTCGCCTTTTAACTTCTCTCTTGCTTGGTCAATGAGTGCATGGTAAGAGAGATTTAGGTGGGCTTTATCGGAGATAAAAAGGCGACCTTCTAGGTTACTAAACTGCTCCATCTCTTTTATGATTGAAGAAGGAGAGAGCACGACACCGTTTCCGATTATATTAATAGCAGATGGGTTTAATATACCTGATGGGATAAGATGAAGCGCATATCTTGTGCCGTCTACCCAAATTGTATGCCCGGCATTATGCCCGCCTTGACTTCTACAAACAAAGTCATATTCTTTTGCAAGTCTATCGACAATCTTGCCTTTACCCTCGTCTCCCCACTGTATACCAACTACTAAATCTGCTTTCATTACTTTCCTCTTTTACTTCGCTTTTGTTTCTATCAATACATCTGTGTAAATCGCAAAACCTACAGAACTAAGCTCTGAATTTTTATATCTTCCGCCACGAGCATAAACTTCATTTTTGTCTATAACCCTAAAAAATAGTTCGTCATAGTAGAGCATTTTTGCATAATACATCGGAGCTAAAACACTTTTTTTATAAGATAGCGCACCGCATAAATTTTTCATCTTTGTTAATTCTGTTTTTATTTCAAAAGGAACAATCTCAAGCAGTTCATCTACCTGCTCTGCATGCTGAAGATAAACAAGCTTTTCTAACCAATCAACTTTTAGATTTAAAAATTTTTCTATATTTATATGTCTAAAATCATCAAGAGTCAGTTCATCGAACATTTCAACCAAAAGCTTCGGTATCATCATATTTGAAATCTGTATAAGAGGCTCAACCTCTAGTTTATCAAAAATATCTATCGCAATATTTAAAACCGATGATAATTTATTCTCATCCATAAATTCAACGCCGATTTGAAACTGCTCATCTGTGGGATAGCGAAAAACCGGCTGAATATAAAACCATTTTTTATGTTCGGTATTTCGTCCAAGTCTCTTTTCAATAATTCTAACAACATCTATTGTTGAATCGGCTCGTAGGGATATAGAGTTGTTGTTTTCATCATTTACTTTTATCAACTCTCTCTCATCCGCAATACTTTTATGCTGATGATATGAAAATATAGGAGTAACAATCTCCTCGAATCCCTTAGAGTATAAAATATCGCTAGCAATTTTTTCTATCTCTCTTTTTATCTTCGCACTTTTGCCAAAGTAGAGTTTTGAACCGCTAGGAATTTCGTGTTCTAGTATCATTTACTCGCCAACTTAAAATATTTTTCATTGAAAACTTTGTTTGCAGTCCCGTCATATGCTCTTCTTCCAAGCTTGGCAAGGGAGAGCTCAACAGAGTTTACAACCCATGAAATCTCATACGGAGCGATTAAACCCATCTGATTTATACGGAAGATCTTACCCTCAAGGTGGTCTTGTCCACCGGCAACATTCACGCCAAAATCAGTTTTTAAAATTTTTCTGATTTGTGATGCGTTTTCATCGTCAATCGTTGTCATAGAAAGTGCAGGAGTTTTTGGATATATATGCAAACCTATCGCTTGAAGTGCAGAAGTAACGGCATTTGCTCTAGTATCAGTCTCTTCATAGAGTTTGTCCAATCCGCCGTTTTTCTCGATAGTTTCTAGTATCTCTAAAAGCCCGATAGTCAAAGTCGTAGCAGCCGTCCAAGCGGTAGTATTTTTTCTTTGAGATTTTATTTCCGTAGCAAGATTAAAGTAGTAGCCTCTGCCTTTGCCGATTTTCTCTATTGCAGCGTTGCTTAGTCCTAAAATAGCAAGTCCCGGAGGAAGCATAAGTGCTTTTTGACTTCCGGCAATCAAACAATCGATATTTGTTATATCAATCTTTTCAACACCCACGGCTGTAATACCGTCTGCTATAATCATAATGTTTGGATTTATCTCTTTTAGAGCTTTTGCAATCGCTTCAACAGGATGACGAAGCCCGCCTGCCGATTCGCTTATCTGAACGGCGATAGCGTCGATATCTGGGTTGCTTTTAACTGCTAAAACAACCTCATCAACGCTTACCGGAGTATCCCACTCATTTTTTATCTCAACATTTTTAAGCCCATGAGCGATTGCGATTTTTCCAAATCTCTCACCGAATTTTCCGGAGTTTACATTTAAGAGCGTGTTATGACAGAGGTTTACAACAGCTGCTTCCATAGCTCCTGTTCCGCTCGATGCAAGCATTATAACTTCATCGCTCCCAAAAAGGTTAAAAAGATATTTTCTGGTTTTTTCAAAAATAGCTTCAAATTCTTGTGTGCGATGGTGCATTGTCTCATCTGACATGGCGTTGCGAACATTTTGAGGTACTGGAGTCGGTCCCGGTGTGAAAAGTAACATGTAAAAGTTCCTAAATAGTTATAATTTAAAACCTCGCATTATATCCAAATAACTTAAATTGACTCTTTATTTTTATGCTAGAATTTCAATAAAAAATTCAAGACATATTTTATTAAGGGCTTTTATGACCATAGTTGATTCGATAATTTTAGGAGTTGTAGAAGGTTTCACTGAGTTTCTGCCGATCTCTTCTACTGGGCATCTAATACTAGTTTCTCACCTGCTGGGACTTGAACAAACAGCCGCACATAAAACCTTTGAAGTATCTATTCAACTCGGCAGCATTTTGGCAGTTCTATTTTTGTTTTCACAAAAACTTCTTGTCAATAAAACTTTATGGCTTAAAATAGCAGTAGCATTTTTGCCGACGGCTGTTTTTGGATTTTTATTTTACAAAACTATAAAGTCACTTTTTGGCATTGAAACCGTTGCAATTATGCTGATTATTGGCGGTGTTATATTTTTGATTATCGAATACTTCAGAAGAAACCATGATGATAGCAGCGATAAAACAGTAGATGAGTTGAGCATAAAAGAGTCTTTAATGATAGGGTTCTTTCAAACTCTTTCAATGATACCCGGGACAAGTCGTTCGGGAGCTACGATGATTGGAGGGATTTTTGCAGGATTATCACGTAAAAGTGCTGCGGAATTCTCTTTTTTACTGGCAATCCCAACCATGTTTGCAGCAACTGCCTATGATTTATTCAAAAACCGTAATGAGCTTATTGTGGATGATTACTCACTTTTAGCAGTTGGATTTACAATGGCATTTCTTATTGCATTTGTAACCGTTAAGGCGATGATGAAATTTCTCACAACCCACACATTTGTAACTTTTGGAATTTATAGAATAGCTGTTGGAGCTGTTTTCTTATACTACATGTAATTAGTTTATTTACTAATATATTGGAATGCTATTTGCTTATTTCAAAGTTATACTTTGAAATAAGGAAATAACGTGCAGATTTTACAGCGATACAGTACTAAGTTAAATATTTTTCTAGATAAAATTGAGTGTTCATTTTACGAATTAAGCAAAAAGATTTTATAACGTTTGTAAAACTATTTTTGCCAACCCAAGTGCTTTTGCACGATGAGATAAACTTTTTTTAACTTCATCATCCAATTCGCCTAATGTTTTATCATATCCAAGCGGCATAAACATAGGATCATATCCAAAACCGCCATCACCGATTGTTTCACTTATCGCTGTTCCATACATCCAGCCATGAACACAGTATTCACTCTTTTTTGTAACAATTGCTATTGCGGCTGTATAGTATGCAGGTGAAGATGTTACGTTTTTATCTTTTATATCCTGAATAAGCTTATATAAATTATCTTTATCAGTTGCATCTTTTCCTGCATGCCGTGCACTGTAAATACCCGGTTTGCCATCAAGAACATTAACACTAATTCCGCTGTCATCCGCCATCACTATTACATCATCGCTATTTAAAGCATTAAAAACCGCTCTGGCTTTTATAAGAGCATTCTCTTTAAAACTACTTCCGTCTTCTATTATCTCAAACTCTTCCATAAGCTCGCTATAGGGAATTACTTCAAACTCTTTACAAAGTGCTTTTATCTCTTTTACTTTTCCTTTATTAGAGGTTGCCAATACTAGTTTCATTTATAACCCTTATAATTTTCTTTAAATTTGCAATATTTTGACTCACAAAGTTTGTGTAAACAATCTTTTAAATATAATTCCGCAATTATATATAAATTAAGGTAGATAATGTTCAAAAAAGTATTTCCTCTCTCGGCTATTCTCTCTCTCAGGTTTTTAGGTCTCTTTTTGGTTTTACCTGTTATTTCCGTGTTCGCTCTTGAGCTTGAAGGCTCTACTCCGCTTCTTGTAGGCATAGTGGTAGGTGGCTACGCACTGACTCAAGCAATTTTTCAAGTTCCATTTGGAACCATGAGCGACAAGATAGGAAGAAAACCGACTCTTTTGGTTGGTCTGCTTATATTTCTAGTCGGTTCTATTATTTGTGCCTATTCTACTGATATATATACCCTAATGATTGGTCGTTTACTTCAAGGTGCCGGCGCAATCGGTTCTGTTATTGCTGCCATGATCTCAGATTTGGTTCCTGAAGAAACAAGAGGTAAAGCGATGGCAATAATGGGAGCTTCAATTGCCGTAAGCTTTGCTCTTGCAATGGGTTTGGGTCCTGTTCTTGGGGCGAGATTCGGTGTTGAGTTTCTTTTTATACTTACTGCTGTTTTTGCTCTTTTAGCGATTGTTCTTCTTTTTACAAAAGTACCTACTCCTCCGAAAATTAAACATATATATCATGCAACATCAAAAACTTCAGATATTTTAAAAGATCCGAATCTTTTAAATATGATAATTATTAATGCTATGCAAAAAGGGTTAATGACTGTTGCATTTGTTCTTATTCCCATTATTCTAACAAGCGATGCTTTTGCTTGGCAAAAGTCAGATCTTTATATGGCCTATATGCCGGCTATGGTATTTGGTTTGGTTGCAATGGGTCCTGCTGCAGTATTTGGCGAAAAATATAACAAGCCAAAAGAGATATTTTTACTCTCTATAGCTCTTTTTATCGGCTCATTTTTAATTATGGGGCTTACAGATTCAAGCACGCTTTTTATAATAGGCGTTGTTATGTTTTTTATCGCTTTTAATATGATGGAACCGTTAGTCCAATCAATGATTACAAAATTTGCCAAAGTACACCAAAAAGGTGCTGCGTTGGGAATTGCCAACTCCGTAGCCTATTTTTCTACATTTATCGGAGGAACTTCTGCAGGTTTGCTATTGGGGTTTAGTGATAGAGGAACTATCGGTATATCTATTGCGATTATTGCAACTTTATGGCTTCTATGGACGCTTAAACTTCAAAATCCGACGAGATACTCCCACCTCTATATTTCACAGGCAGATATCGATATCTCAAAGTTACAAAACCTTGAGAATGAACATATAACTGAGTGGTATATAAATGAAAGTGAAAATCTGGTTGTTATTAAATATGCAAAAGGCGTAATACAAGAAGAAGAATTGAGAGCTAAAATATCTAGATAGAAGCTTTCATGCACTAAAGATGAGAAAAAATCATCTTTAGTGACTGGGATAAAAACACTACTCGCTAAAGATGCGAAAGTTTATAATTACTTTTTAGGTAATACGTATAAATTGTAATAACGACCTTCAAATTTAGGTTCTTTATCCATAATTGCAACATCTTCAATCATAGCCCAAACTTTTAGAAGAACATCTTTCGCGGAATCAGGATTTGACATTTCACGACCTTTTAAAAATACGCGAAACTTTACATGCTTTCCTTCTTCAAGAAACTCTCTTGCATGTTTTACTTTATAAGCAACATCATTTTCTGCAATCTTAACAGACAATTTAATCTCTTTAACATCAATTTTAACTTGATTTTTTCTCTGTTCTTTAAGCTTTCTCTCTTCTTGGTATTTGTACTTACCGTAATCCATAATCTTTGCAACAGGAGGTTTTGCATCTGGAGCGATTAAAACTAAATCTAAGCCCAACTCATTTGCTTTTTCCATAGCGTCATCAGTAGAAATAATCCCTAATGACTCAGCTCCATCTACATTACAACGTACTTCTGGTACACGGATATCGTCATTCATTATGACACGGTCTTTTTTGTTCAAAAATTTACCTCATTTATTTTAGTTTGTATAAGCAAAAGGAATTCACTCTCACTCAGATTGTACTGTTCTCTCGTTCTTCTGTCACGAATCGCAACACTACGAGACTCAACCTCTTCATCTCCTATGATTACCAACATAGGAACCCTTGTCTTTTCAGCTGTTCTGATTCTTTTATTTAAAGAATCATTTTTTGAGTAGATCTCGCTATCTGCCCCTAAATCTATCAATTTATCTGCCAACTCTTTTGCATAATCGTTATGCGTAGAAGCAATCGGAACGATTGCAACTTGAGTCGGAGCGATAAACATCGGAAACTCTCCAGCGTAATGCTCCGTTAATATACCAATAAAACGCTCAAAAGAACCTAAAATTGCTCTGTGAATCATAACGGGCTGAATCTTATCGTTGTTTTCACCGTTATATTCAAGTTCAAATCTACTAGGGAGATTAAAGTCTAGCTGTATTGTACCACATTGCCACTCACGCCCGATTGCATCTGTTATTTTAATATCGATTTTTGGACCGTAAAAAGCTCCACCGCCCTCATCTATCTCATAAACAAGAGAGTTTTTATCCATTGCATTTTTTAGTGCCTGTGTAGAAATTTCCCATACTTCATCACTTCCGACTGCTTTTGTCGGTTTTGTCGAGAGCATCATTTTATAGTTAAATCCAAATGTAGACATGATTTTATCGACAAAATCAACAACTTCTATTATCTGCTCTTCGATTTGATCTGCTCTACAAAAGATATGCGCATCATCTTGAGTAAACTCACGAACACGGAACAGTCCGTGAAGCGCACCCGTCATCTCATGACGATGAACTACACCATACTCAAAGTATTTAATAGGTAAATCACGATACGAATGTAATTCATCCTCATATATCTTAATATGACCGACGCAGTTCATCGGTTTTACCCCGAACTCTATCTCGTCAATATTTGTAAAGTACATGTTCTCGCCATAATTTTGGTAGTGACCTGATGTTTTCCAAAGGTCGCTTCTAAGCATTTCAGGACCGCGAACAGGCTCATAACCACGTTTACGGTGAGCTTTAAAAAGAAGCGATTCCAATCTTGCGCGAAGTCTTCCACCTGCTGGAAGCCAGATAGGAAAACCTGCACCGACCTCTTCACGAAATGTAAACATTTTCATCTCTGCACCAAGTTTGCGGTGATCCCTCTTCTCCGCTTCAGCCATCATGTCGAGATAAGCTTTTAGAGCCTCTTTGTCTGCAAATGCTATGCCGTAAATACGAGTAAGCATTTCGTTGTTAGAGTCTCCGCCAAGGT
>CAIUZU010000422.1 GCA_903903705.1 uncultured Helicobacteraceae bacterium | reverse complement strand
AGCAACAACTATAGCATATCAACAAGAGTTATATAAAAATACTAAAAATAATATGGACGAGATTGTTAAATTTAAAGATCTTCTTACAGAGATTCGCAGTGTTATAGAACCACAACTTATAAAACACAATATCTCTTTAAATTTAAATATTGCCCCTGAATTACATTTTAAAATAAATAGAATTCATATGTTCAACGGTCTGCTAAATCTGCTAAAAAATTCTATTTATGCTATTGATTTTGCTGACAACAGAACAAGGTTGCCAGCAAAATTTATTACTATAACTATCAAAAGTGTACCGATAGAAGGTAGTTTTTTTGAACTAGATATGATGACAAATGAGTCTATAGTAATGGATGAAAATGTCATAATCGAAGTTTTTGACAACGGTATAGGCATGGACGAAGAAATCCTAAAAAATATTTTTTTACAGGGATTTACGACAAAAAAAGATGGTCATGGCTTGGGTCTGCACTCTTTTGCAAACTTTCTAACCGCCAATGGGCATTTGATTACATGCTTTTCTGAGGGAATTAATAAAGGGACTCTTTTTACAATCACTCTTACACAAGGTAATAAGTTATGATAAATTGTTCATATAATGTTTTAACTATTGATGATGATCCGACTATTTTAGACGCTTACGCATCTATTTTAGTTCCTTATAAAAAAACAAGCCTTGAAGATGCTGTTTTAAAACTAGAAGAGCTACATGACATAGAGTCAAGTGCCATAGAACCTATAGAAAAATCTATGAATTTTGAAATTTTTCAAGCAAATAACGGAATGAGCGGTATTGAAATTTTTTTAAAAAAACATTTAGAAGGAATTACTATCCCAGTATGTATCGTCGACATGAGAATGCCTAATGGCATAGATGGGCTTGAGACAGCTCTTCGTTTGAGAGATATAGATCCGGATGTACATATTATCATAGCAACGGCATATTCAGACAGAACCAATAAAGAGATATTAGATTCTTTAAAAAGCAACACTTACTATATTAGAAAACCGTTCAATAATGAAGAGATTTATCAACTGGTATACTCGCTTTCTCTTGGTTACTATGCAACGAAAACTATTCAAAATCTTAACAATAATTTAGAGCTAAAAATAGAAGAAGAACTTGAAAAAAATCGCCAAAAAGATTTGCTTCTTTTTGAACAAGCAAAACTTGCCGCAATGGGAGAAATGATAGGAAATATAGCACATCAATGGCGTCAGCCGCTCAATATTATATCTATGCTTTTTCAAAGGCTTAATCATATTTGTAAACATAACCCATCTGACGAAAAAGCGGTAAACACTGTTTTTAACCAAGCTATGAATACTATCACTCATATGTCTCAAACTATTGATGATTTTAGAGGACATTTTGAACCAAACCGTGAAAAAATACATTATGATTTATCTTCAGTAATTAAAAGTGTTGCTGCTTTACTTGAACCAAGCTTCAAACTTAATGGTATTTCTATAGAAATACCATCAAGTTTGAGTCCCGTACGCCTTTATGGTTTTCCTGAAGACCTTAAACAAGTGTTGCTCAATATTGTAAATAATGCTAAAGATGCGATTACCATAAACAATATTGAATCGGGTGAAATTTCAATAAAAACAGAACTTTTACACGATGATACAGAGGTGTTTATTCAGATTTGTGATAACGGTGGCGGAATCAATGAGCAATATATAAATAAAATTTTTGAACCTTACTTTACAACTAAACACAAATCGCAGGGTACGGGAATAGGTTTATACATGTCGAAACGAATTATAGAGGAAAGATTAAACGGAACAGTTAATGTCTCTAGTTCGCAAAAGAATACTGTCTTTAATATTTTACTTCCTCTTTTGAAAGCTAACAAGGATTAAGATGCAAAACAATATTAATATTTTACAAAAACTTCATATTTTATTTGTTGATGATGAGAAATTAATCAGAGAAATAGTTTCCGATATGCTTAGTGATACGGTAGGTTCTATTTCTTTAGCTTCCAACGGGCAAGAGGGTTTAGAATTTTATCTTAGTTCTCTACGTCCTATAGATATAGTTATTTCGGATCAAACAATGCCGGTTATGCATGGACTTGATATGCTTGAAAAGATAAAAGAATATAATCCTGCACAAAAATGTATTATGATTACGGCACATTCTGAATCAAAATATATGCTTCGAGCCATAGAAATTGGAGTAGAACATTTTATTGTAAAACCTATCATATTTGACAGACTGGAACATATCCTTTCTACGCTCGCGCATAAGATAGAACAAGAGAGATTTTTAAAAGAACAAGAAAAACTCAATCAATATCAACTTATTGAACATGCGTTTAATACTTCGCTTGTTTTTCTTGTAAACAATATACCGCTTCCGTCTTTAATCATAAATCAACAAGATCTTGTTGTTGTAGGCAATAGTGAAATAAATACTATTTTAATGGGTACTATCCACTATAAAAAATTTATTGACAAAACACTTGTTATTAATGATATCCTCTCT
>CAIUZU010000421.1 GCA_903903705.1 uncultured Helicobacteraceae bacterium | reverse complement strand
GATTCTAAGATAAATTCAGAGGCACTGTTTAGCACTTACCGCTTTGCAACAGCTTCGATTGAAAGGGTGTAGTAGATGGAAATGGCATATTTTATTGAAACGATTATAAAAATCGTTGTAATTTTACTTATATTTTCTGCATTAGCGGGAATTGGAACATATTTTGAGAGAAAGGTTCTCGCATTTATGCAACGCCGTTTAGGACCGATGAATGTCGGTCCTTTTGGACTCTTACAAGTTGCGGCAGACGGTATCAAGCTTTTTACGAAAGAGGATATTGTTCCTACAAATGTAGTGAGCAGAGTGTTTAAAATCGCTCCTGTTATTACTGCGGCAACGGCATTTATGGCTGCTGCGGCAATTCCCTTTTTACCGTCGTGTACACTCTTTGGATATGAAGTTCATCCTATAGTGGCTGATATCAACATCGGTATCTTGTACATTCTTGGAATCATGGGTGTCGGTTTATACGGCCCCCTTCTTGCAGGTATGGCTTCGGCAAACAAGTTTGCACTTCTCTCAGCTGCAAGAGGTGCTGCGGTATTTATCTCTTATGAGGTTATCACGGGTCTCTCTATCTTAGCTCCGATTATGATGGTGGGATCTCTTTCGTTGATTGATTTTAACCAATACCAATCAAGCGGTATTACAAGCTGGATAGTGTGGTCTCAGCCTGTTGCATTTCTTCTCTTTTGGATAGCTGCTTTTGCCGAGACTGGAAGAACACCGTTTCACCTTATAGCAAATGACCATGAGATTATTGACGGATTTGGAACTGAGTATTCCGGTATGAGATGGGGACTTTTCTTCATCGGTGAGTATGCAAATATGTTCTTTATCTCTTTTGTAATTTCTATCCTTTTCTTGGGCGGATATGGAGACGGAAGCTTTTTAGGCGCACTCGGACTTCTTGGCAAAGTTGCATTCTTTTTCTTCTTTTTCTTGTGGACAAGAGCGGCTTGGCCTGATGTTAGACCGGATCAGCTAATGTGGTTGTGTTGGAAAGTTTTAATGCCGATAGCAGTTTTAAATATTTTAATTACTGCTATAGTAATGATGTAAGGGGTGGCTATGCATATTGAACATATTGATGAGCATTTTAATAATAGAAATGTTACTGAATTAGATAGTAACTACTATTTGGTAGGTATTGAAGATTATCCGAGCGATAATTGGGGCAGATTTAAAAGAGTTGTAAAGAGAAGCTTAAGAGGCGAACTTTTTGTCGGTCTTTGGGTTGTAATGCGTGAGATGATTAGATTTGACATACACACGGTTCAGTACCCTGAGGAGAAGATGCCGATAGGTCCGAGATATCGTGCCATCCATCAGATGAAGAGACTTTGGGAATCTGACACGGAGAGATGTATCGGCTGCGGACTTTGTGAGAAGATTTGTATCTCAAACTGTATCAGAATTGATACAAAACTTGACGTAAACTCTCGCAAAGAGGTTTCAGAATACAGCATCAATCTCGGTCGTTGTATCTTTTGCGGATATTGTGCAGAAGTTTGTCCGGAGCTTGCGATTACGCATGGCGGAGAGTATGAAAATGCAAGTGATCAAAGAGAGCATTTTACGATGTATCAAGATATGCTGACACCGCTTGATATGATGAGAGCGGGAACTCAAGTAGAGTTTGAAGGTTTTGGTTCGATTACACCACATGAAGACGAGCGTGTTAAAAAAACACCTCTAGCATATTAAGGAGTTTGGTTATGTTTGAAGCAATTGCTTTTTATCTGTTTGCCTTTTTGACAATAACGATGTTTTATATAGCGGTGACTACATCACAGGCATTATATGCTCTTAGTTCATTAGCAGCAGGAATGATTTTCATATCGGCATTTTTCTTTATTTTAGGTGCCGACTTTTTAGGTGCGGTTCAAATCGTTGTTTACTCAGGTGCCGTAATGGCTCTTTATGCTTTTGGTATGATGTTTTTCGACACGACAAGAGATGTAAAAGAGAAGCAGGGCAATAAAGCAATTATTTTAGGGCTTAGTATTTTATCTGCTATTTTAATTGTGGTTATAGTTTCTGCTCCTATAGTAGGCAATAATATTGAAGCATTCTACCCTATGACTGAGGGTGCAGGAAATGTTCAAGAGGTTGGTATGGTACTTTTTACAAAATACCTTGTTCCTTTTGAAGTTGCAGCCGTTATGCTCCTTGTAGCTATGGTTGCGGGAATCGTTCTTGCAGGAAAGAAAATGGATCTCTCTCTTACGCTTATGACGGAAGCTGAGATTTTGATGATGAAAGAAGAAGATAAAAATAAAAAGGCACTCTCATGATGGAAATAGGACTCAATCACTATCTTGTACTCTCAACCATCCTTTTTGCTATCGGATTATTGGGTGTTATAAGAAGAAAAAATCTACTTATGCTCTTTTTTGCAACAGAGATATTATTGAATTCCGTAAATATCTCTTTTGCTGCAATTTCACACTATTACGGTGATTTAACAGGACAGATGTTTGCATTTTTCGTAATTGCTATTGCTGCATCAGAGGTTGCCGTAGGTCTTGGTCTTTTGATTGTTTGGCATAAAAAACATAACAATATAGATCTTGACAGTATGTCAACGATGAGAGGATAGAAGATGGAACTGTTTTTATATACCGCACTTTTCTCACCGCTGGTGGGTTCTTTGTTTGCAGCACTCTTTGGCGCATCGCCAAAAACTAAAATAGCAGGGATTGTTCCGAGTATACTTCTTGGAGTATCATTCTTAAGCTCTCTTATCCTTCTTGTTTTAGTAATGGGCACGGGGCTAACTCTTCATGTTGAGATGATGACATGGATGGCTACTGGAGATCTATACATTCCTTTTGGATTTGTAGTTGATGAAGTAAGCGTAACTATGATGATAGTCGTAACGCTTGTTTCGACTGTCGTACATGTATACGCTATCGGCTATATGGATCATGACAAAGGGTTTAACAGATTTTTCTCATACCTTTCTGCTTTCGTTTTCTCGATGATGATACTTGTTATGAGTGATAACTTTGCAGGTCTTTTCATCGGTTGGGAAGGCGTTGGTCTTTGTTCATGGCTATTGATCGGCTTTTGGTATCATAAAGAGAGTGCAAGCTGGGCGGCTAATGAAGCGTTTATCATGAACCGTATTGCCGACCTTGGAATGTTAATCGGTATCTTTTTGATTTACTGGAATACGGGAACACTTCAGTACGAAGAAGCTTTTGCCGTAATGCCTTCACTAAGTACGGATATCCTGACATGGATGGGAATCTTCCTCTTTATCGGAGCAATGGGTAAATCGGCTCAGTTTCCGCTTCACACATGGCTTGCAGATGCGATGGAAGGACCGACTCCTGTTTCAGCTCTGATTCACGCTGCAACGATGGTAACGGCAGGTGTTTATCTTGTTGTTCGCGCAAATCCTCTTTATGAGTTGATTCCAAGTGTAGGGTTATTTATTGCCTCTCTTGGCGCATTTGTTGCACTTTTTGCAGCATCTATGGCTCTTGTAAACCGTGATATGAAGAGAGTTATCGCTTACTCGACACTCTCTCAGTTAGGTTACATGTTCGCTGCTGCAGGACTCGGTGCTTACTGGGTTGCACTTTTCCATCTTATGGCTCACGCATTCTTTAAAGCGCTTCTTTTCTTGGGTGCTGGAAACGTTATGCACGCAATGCACGACGAGCTTGATCCGTTTAAAATGGGAGGTCTAAGCAAGGTAATGAAGGGTACATTTTTAATGATGACTATCGCTTCTGTCGCACTTGCCGGAATCTTCCCACTTGCCGGATTCTTCTCGAAAGATCTTATCTTAGAGGTTGCGTTTGTTGAACATCACTATATCATCTATACGGTTTTACTATTTACTGCAGGTTTAACGGCGTTTTACTCATTTAGACTTGTTGCACTGATTTTCCACGGAGAAGATAGATATAAACTTTTCGGTATTCATCCGCATGAAGCGTATAAATTTATGCTTATTGCCATGAGTCCGCTTCTTCTTTTAGCGATTATTGCAGGTGCATTTAAGATGAGTTACTTTGAGATGGTAACAAATCTTCTACCTGCTACCGAGTATCATGTACACTCTGCTGCAACATACTGGATAATGACTATCGGAACACAGATTTTTGTTGCTTTGGCGATACTTTATGCTTACAAAAAATATACAAGAAAAGATATTGTAGTGCCTGATGGAACTTCAAAAATGGAGAATAGTTTTGCATATAAACTTCTTATAAACCAATACTATATTCCATATTTTTATCAAGAGTACATAGTAAAAGCATATAGAGAGCTTTCAGAGGTTTTCTGGACAAAAATTGACCAAAAAGTTGTTGATGCTACGGTTGATGGTATCGCAAATGTGTTTTATCAAACGGGTGAGCGAACAAGAGTTATGCAAAGCGGTAATCTATCGACGATGCTTAAGTGGATGGTAGCAGGAACTGTTGCCTTGTTATCATTAGCTGTTGTTTTTGGACTAGCAGCGAGATATTCTGCAGAGATTAAAACATTTCTCTCAGGTTTAGGAGTTTAATAGATGTTAGACCATATCTTATCGATTTTAATTTTCTTTCCGGCTCTTGCTGCGATGCTCGGATTTGTGGTTCATAAGGACAGCATGCGTTCTTACGGTGTAGCAGTTGCTACAATCGAGTTTGCGCTCTCTTTATGGCTTTGGTTTGCATTTGACTCAACAGTATCTGGAATGCAGTTTATGGAGCAAATCGCTCTTGTTCCTACTTTCGGCATCAACTATATAGTCGGTGTTGACGGAATATCTCTGTTTATTGTTGTATTGGCATCGTTTTTTACGATGATCGGCATAGCATCGCTTGGTGAAACCAAAGATATAAAAAACTTGATAATAACGCTTCTGTTTTTACAGATGACTATGGCAGGTGTATTTTCTGCACTTGATGCTATCGTGTTTTATGTTTTTTGGGAGCTATCACTTGTGCCGATGCTCTATATCATCGGTGCATGGGGCGGACCGCTTAGAATCTATGCTTCCGTAAAGTTCTTCTTATATACTTTTGCAGGTTCACTCGTTATGCTTGTAGGTATGCTGTTTATGGCATATTTCTACTTTCAAGCGACGGGACAGTGGAGTTTTGCGATTCTTGACTGGTATCGCTTGATCCTGCCGGAATCATTCCAGCTTTGGTTGTTCGTGGCATTTTTTATGGGTTTTGCTATCAAAGTTCCGATGTTTCCGTTTCATACATGGTTACCGTATGCTCACGGTCAAGCACCGACTATCGGTTCGGTAATCCTTGCGGCAATATTGCTAAAAATGGGTACTTATGCGTTTATCCGTTTTTCGCTTCCGTTATTTCCGGATGCGTCGGTTTACTTTATGTTCCCGATAGCTATTTTGGCAATCATCATGATTATCTATACTGCAATGGTTGCATATGCTCAAAAAGATATTAAGCAGGTTGTTGCGTACTCTTCTGTTTCACACATGGGTGTAATTATTCTTGGTACTTTCGCTCTTAATGTTGAGGGGATAACAGGTTCAATATTTTTAATGATAGCTCACGGTGTAGTTTCAGGTGCGCTATTCTTCTTGGTAGGCGTAATTTACGACAGAAGACATACAAAGTATATGAGTGAATTTGGCGGTTTGGCACATGTAATGCCTAGATATGCAACTATATTTGGTCTTATGATGATGGCTTCTGTAGGACTTCCGCTTACTATCAACTTTGTCGGCGAGTTTTTAAGCTTGCTTGGTTTTTATAAACAGTCACATATCTTAACACTGCTAGCAGGAACTGCTATCATTGTCGGTGCTATCTATATGTTGGCAGCATACAAAAAGATGTTTTTCGGAGTGGTTACAAAAGAGGAGAATAAACATCTTCCTGACGTAAACAAAAGAGAGCTTATCGCTCTTATCCCATTGGCAATCATAACTATCTGGCTGGGAATATACCCTAAACCGGTTTTAGGAACGATTAACACAAGCGTAGAGTCGGTTGTTTCATTAATGCATGAAAAAGCTCAAACGCAAGAGGCAAAATCTAGAATTCCTAATATTGCTAAAGAAGCATCTGCCGCTAAAAATTCAGTAGAGGAGGCACACTAATGTTATCACCGGTAAATGTTTCAATTGAGTCATTAAATCTTATGACTCTCGTGCCAATGTTAATTCCGATTGTCGGCGCATTATTAATCTTAGTTATTGACCTGTTTAAAAGCGAACAAGACCGCTCTTTGTATGTAATGTTATCTCTTCTTATTTTAGGAGTTGACTTTATATCTTTAATGGATTCAGCAAGCGTGTTCCACAAAAATGGCACTATTATGGGTGTTTTTGATGTAATGCTTATAGACGGTTTGGCGATATTGTCTCAGTTCATCATCGTCGGTGCGTCTATGCTTTTTATCCCGCTTGCACTTACGCATAAAAGATTCCATGAGTTCTCATATCCTGAGTTCTTTGCACTCTTTTTATTTATGATTGCCGGCTTCCAGTTTATGGTAGCAACCGACAATCTTATACTTATATTTGTAGGGTTAGAAACAGCATCTTTAGCGCTTTATACGCTTATTGCAATGCACAACCGTGACAAATCATTTGAGGCAGCTGTAAAATATTTTACGATGGGTGCTTTAGCAGCCGGCTTTTTTAGCTTTGGTTCTATGATATTTTATGCACTTACGGGTTCAGTTGAGATAAACCAGATAGCTGAAGTTCTCTCGGCAAACAAATATGCGGATATCGGCTTTGTGCTAGTGGGTGTTGTCTTCTTGCTTGCATCATTTGGTTTCAAGCTCTCTATTGTTCCGTTTCATACATGGACACCGGATGTTTACGAAGGATCATCTGCGGCACTTGCAGGTTATATGTCAATCGTGCCTAAAATCGCTGCATTTATCGTAGCTATGAGAATATTTGAATTTTTGATTCACAGCGGCGTTGTTTGGCTAGAGGTAATCTTGTATATATTTGTAGTTATGACTATGACACTTGCAAATGTTTGGGCGCTTGTTCAAACAGATGTTAAAAGAATGCTTGCATACAGTTCTATCTCACATGCAGGTTTTGTTATGGCGGCTATTTTAATAGGCACGACACAATCAAACAGTGCGCTTTTTTTATACTGGATACTTTTTAGCTTTACAAACTTGGGATCTTTCTCTATGTTATGGATAAGCCGACAGAAAAATCTTCCTGCACATCAGCAGTCGGATCACAGTTACAATAAATTTGCGGGAATGATTAAGACTGCTCCGGTTGCAGCGTCTATCATGGCTCTTTTTATGCTAAGTCTGGCAGGACTTCCTCCGTTTGGTCTGTTTTGGGGTAAAATGTATCTGGTAAGTTCTGCAATTACAAGCGGATATACTGTTTTAGCACTTATCATGGTTCTTAACTCGGCAATTGCAGGTTACTACTACCTAAAACTTATCGTTTATATGTTTATGAGAGAGCCTATTATGGAAGATAGCGGTCACATTTACAGTGCAAATGCAACGCTTCCTTTAAAGACAATTATAGGTATCGCAGCAATAGGAACTATTTTTGCTTTTTTAGCGATAAATCAGTTATTAGAATTTATTACAATGTTTGTATATAACAGCGGATACTAAAGAGTTGAAAAAAAGGAGTATAAAATTTGTTTAAGACGATACTCCTTTTACTTATTTCTATAAATATTTTTGCCCTTGAAATTTCACTTCAAGGCGCAAAAGAGAACCATCAAGAGTTCTCTACCCTTCATTTAAAAGATAAAGATAAATTTTTATGCCAAGAGATTAAAAATGATTTTGACGTTGTTGTTAAAATTGTTTGTGCATTTACAAAATTTCCGACACAAAAAGTAGAAAAGCTGCAAAACAACCTCTTTCAAATTGATACAGAGGTAAAAAATAAAACATTTTTTCTAATTATTAAACCCTATCAAAAGATGAAGCTATTTCCAATGGTTTTTGACCTAATCAATGATAATACGATTTTCAACTCT
>CAIUZU010000420.1 GCA_903903705.1 uncultured Helicobacteraceae bacterium | reverse complement strand
ATTAGTACAAAACATAGAAAAAATATAATAAAATTGAGGCTTGTAGATTTTAAGTTTATTGTAGAGTTTTTGAGGAAATTGCTAAACTAGATCCTGAACAAAGTTCAGGATGATTTTTTTCATCATTCTGGGTTAACCCCAAAATCTAGTCTATAAATTACGCTTTACCTGAAAGCATACCGTACATAGTCATTGGTTTAAGAGCGTAAACTTTTAGTAACCACCAAATCCATCTTTCTTGTGTTGGGTCAAGTGGGAATGAAGGAGTTGGTTTTTTGCTCCAGTCAAACTCAGCAAGCATAACAGTTCCAAGACCTGTGATAAGTGGACAAACAGTATATCCGCCAAATTTAGCAGGTAGAGTAGTTTTGCCTTCCATTGAAGCTACCAAGTTTTCAACTAGTACTCTATACTCTTTACGAGCAGAACCACCAGTTTTAGTCATCGGAAGTGCCGCAACATCTCCTAAAGACCATACATTTTTAAATTTAACATGTTGAAGAGTCTCTTTTTCAACAGGTACCCATCCTTGCTCAGAGCCAAGTGGAGATTTTGCAACTTCATCCGGAGCTTTTTGTGGAGGTGTTACATGGATAAAATCGTATTTAATCGCTTTGTAATCATGTTTTGTAACCATTACATACTCATCTAATGCTTCGTCAAACTCGCCTTTTTCTTTCCAGAACTTATCGAAAGTTGCAACTTTAGCTTCAGTATCAATTTCAACTAAGTTATGAGCAAAGTTCCACTTAAAGCCTCTCTTCTCAAATTGTTTAACGATTGCAGCGTTATATTCAGGGATACCAAATAGTGCTCCACCATTTGTATTGAAAGTTAATTCAACTTTATTTGCAACACCGGCTTTTTCTAAGTGAGCATGTGTAAGATACATAATTTTCATTGGAGCACCACCACATTTGATAGCAGTAGCAGGCATACTAAATAGAGCTTGAAGTTTTTCAGTACCAGTGTGAGCTTTAGCTTTTGCAACTAACTCTTGGATACCTTTCCACGTATCTACTGCACCATCACGGAAATAGATTGAGTGAGTACCATTTTTACCGATTTTTTGTCTTACAACAGCGTTATCAGCGCCAGATGATGTAATTACACCCTCTAAACCTTTAATCCCGCCATAGTTTAACATAAGACCTGTAGCTACGATTAGCTGATCATAAGATACATCTTCTTTACCGTCTACTGTTACTTTGTTGTTTGCAGGATCAAAAGCAGTTACGCTTCCTTTGATAAGTTTTACGCCGCTTGGAACGAAATCATCTCTTTTATAGATAATGTCTTCTTTATCCCAAACACCAGCAGCTATAAGAGTTTGTCCCGGTTGATATGATACTGAATATTGATCCGGCTCAATTACAGTGATATCTGCATTTGATATAGTGTTATTGATAAGCGCAGCCGTACTCATACCAGCTAAACCACCACCAACGATTACGATTTTACCCTTAACGTTGCTTGATGCACTAACAGCAGTTGTTCCAACAGTTGCACTTGCAAGTACAGATGCCGCTAATGGAGACATTGTTAAATATTTTAGAGCCTCACGACGAGACATAATCTCCGGATGCTTATCAACTTCATTTAAAATCTCTTCTAAGATCTTGTTCTTTTTCATCTATTTTCCTTTTTTTGTGATAAAGTTATCAATTCTACAGCCTTCAGGCTTAAGAGAGTTTTAAATATCATTGTTTTAGTCAGTTTAATCGCTAATTTTCTATTTATGTATCAATTTCTTAATCTAAAGATTTATTGAATAATTATATGTTTTATTTATAATAAGTTAAAGTGATGATTAGAAATTTGTTATTTTTATAGTTTTGTTGCTGATTGTTAACTTTTTATAGTTAGAAGTTTTGAACTATTTTTTTAAGAGATTTAATTTGAAGATTTATAAAAAAAGGAGTTTATTAAAGAGCTAAAAGAAGCTCTTTAATCTACTAGTATCTATATCTGAAATATAGACGAATATCTTGTGCAGTTTCAACAGGATCCATTCCCATTGCTTTTGCTTCTGACATACTCATTGGAGTACCGCCGTCACCGAAGAAGCCGTTTGAACCTGTATATTCATAATCTAAGTATGTATATCTAATTTGCATAGAAAAAACATCTTTTATAATCGGTTGAGACCAATAAGCTTCATAAGCATTACCGCGAGCTGCAAGTTTAGAGCCTATCATCGTATCTTCACCGTAAGTAAACGGTCTCCAGTATTTTGAACCGTGGTTATACTCTAGTCCGAATTTGCCGCCTGTTAAGTTTGGCATTACAGCACCCAACCAGATAGAATGACCAGTCTCAGACTCATCGCTTCCAAGCATACTGTTACCAACCATATTTATAGTTCCCATACCCATAGAACTCATATCTACACTTCTTGTGATATTTATATTAGGATGAGATTTTGACATAGCAGCTGAAGCAAACAGGGTTGTTTCATCTAAGAAATCATTGATTCCATCACCAACTCCATCAACTTTAAATGATATTGCCATACCATCCATATCTCCACCGTTTTGCATACTGTATGCTGTTGGTTGACCTGTTGCCCCATTAATTGAAGTAGCATACATACCAGGAACATTAAGTCCTCTATACCATGTAGTTTCAACCGAGTATTGTCCATCATCGTATGGTACAAATATAAATCCTGCCATATCTACAGTATCGAGTTCGCCGTCAACTTTAGTAAAATTCGGTTGGCTTGAGCCACCCATCGGAGCACCTAGTGCCGCAGTTGCTTCACTTGCCCAGCCAGCTGCATTTGTTAACCCACGACCAAGACATAGTTTAGCATACATACCCTGTACGTAATTATCAAGCTTCATAGTTACTGATGCACCGTCAAATTCCATATTTATAACATGACCCATCGGAGATTTTGCTTTTGCATCATCTTCTCTTAGGTTGCTTAAGAATCCGTTTGTTGATGGACGACGACCAACACTCGCTGCCCAACCGATAGTACCAGTTCTAAAATTCCACAACCAGTATGCTTCTCTTACTCTTAGTTTATCATCCGCAAGTGTTTCACTTGATACCCAGTCAAAAGTGTCAAAGCCAAAACCTGTTCCTCTTTGTCCATAACTTGCACCAAAAGCTTTGTGGTAAGCCAATTGTCCTCTAAATAGCATACTCTCAGTTGGAGCATATCCCATACCTAACCATAAACGGTTTGTATAGAGAGCATCGTTTGCATATGTGTTTCCATTTACTGTTTTGTATCTTAGGTTGTCATATGCTGTTCTAAAGTCTACATCAAACTTGATATTATCCTGTGCGGCAAGTGCATTTACGGTAGATATCTTTGTATCTTGTTTTTTATCGCTGTTTTGTAACTGCTCTATCTTCTTGTTTAACTCATCTATCTGTTTTTGAACATCAGCATTTGCAAAAGCTGCCGTACTCAAAAAAGCGATAGCCGACAATGTAACGATTCTTTTCATGTTAATCCCTTTTTGTGATAATATTATCAATTCTACAAGTTTGAAGCTTAAGTATAGTTTTAAATACTGATTTTTTTGAAGATAATTTCTTTAAAGTGAATAAATGTGCTGCATTAACTACAAAATAAATTTTTTTTAATAAATTTTACTTATAATAAGTTGCACAGATATTTTTAAGTTAAATTCGTTTTTTATAGCTCTGTAGGTACATGTAAGCCTTTTATCCTCCGGCATTTCTAAAATATTTTTAAAAAGGATAAATTCTATCTCTTTTTTATCATCCCCAAGATCCCCGACAATTATTTTAGAGTGAGATCTATCTTTTCCAAATGTATCTATCTTTATGATTTTTGCATCTTTTGCAAGAAAAAGAGGGCGAGAATTTGCCTCTCCGTAAGGTTCAAAGTTTTCAAGAATTTCTAAAAGCTCAAAATCTATCTGCGAACTCGGCAACATCCCGATTACGTCTTCAAGAGGTATAAAATCATCAGAATCCAATCGTGCAGCCGTTTGATTGATAGCATCTCTAAATAGTTCTACATTTTGCTCCTCTAGCGTAAGCCCTGCTGCCATTTTATGTCCGCCGAACTTAGTTAAGTAGGATTTATTATCCTGTATAAGTTTAAAAATATCAATATTTCCCAAACTTCTAGCACTTCCCTTCGCAACACCGTTGTTTATGCTAAGCACAATTGCAGGTCTCTCAAAATGTTCAACCAATCTTGAAGCGATAATTCCCACAACTCCCTCATGCCAATCTTCGCCTACAACGACTATAACATTTGGAAGTTCGCCTTGATTTTTTACCGTATCAATCGCCTCTTTCGTCGTCTGGGCTTCTATTTCACGTCTTTGCTCATTGAGAGAGTTTAGCTTTTCAAATTGTCTATAAGCCTGATTTGTTGTCGTTGCGGTTAAAAACTCCAAGGCGATGCTCGCATCTTCAAGTCTTCCGGCTGAGTTTATTCGAGGTGCTATTTGGAATGCTACATCTTCAGATGATATGGATTTTTTGTTTAAGAAGTCTCGGATGATAATGGATGAGGGTCTTTGTGAAGTGGAGATAGCTTTTAACCCCTCTTTTACAAGTGTTCTGTTTATATCTTTGAGTGGCATAATGTCGGCAATAATTGCGATAGTTAAAATATCTAAAAAACCTTTCATGTCTATAGAGAGGTTTAACTCTTTTTTTAGAAGTCCAAGCAGAAGCCAAGCGACCTGAGCACCGCATATCTCTTCAAACGGGTAGCTGCATTCAGAGAGTTTTGGATTAACGATCGCATAAGCATGTGGCAGAATTTCAGGAGGTGTGTGGTGATCCGTAATAATAAGTTCAATGCCTCTTTGTTTGCAGATTTCGGCTGCTTCTACGGCACTTATGCCATTATCGACGGTTATGATGAGATCTGCGTCTACTCTTTTTAATATGTTTGGACTGACACCGTAACCGTCGTTAAAACGGTTTGGAATAATTGCGTCGATAGGGTACGGGATTTGTCTAAAAAAATCAATCATAATAGCGGTCGCACTGATGCCGTCTACATCATAATCTCCCACAAGCGTTATCTTCTTTTTTGCTCTTATGGCAGAGGCTATTTTTTTAGCGGCTTTTGGTGCATCATGAAGAAGTGCAGGGTCTGGAATCTGTGAGAGTTTCTTCTCTTGAGTGTCAAATCTTTGGCTAAGCAACTCAAAAAGAGTTGATTTGCTTAAAGTAGGGAGATTATTGAAATTTCGCATACCGAGTTGTATGCTACTCTTTTTGAGAAATATTAAGAGTTGCTTTTACAAATGCAAGTATTGAAGGGTTTGGAGTTTGAAGTCTTGATGTGAATTCAGGATGAAACTGAACACCCAAAAACCATGGATGATCTTTTATCTCAACAGCTTCTATGAGACCGTTTGACTCACCCGTAACTATCATGCCGGCATCTTCTAACTGTTTGCGATATGTCGGATTTGCCTCATATCTATGGCGATGTCTCTCATATATCGTTTTCGCTCCGCCGTAAGCTTTGCGAATAATCGAGCCTTCTAGCGTATCACATGGATACTCTCCGAGTCTAAGAGTTCCTCCCATCGGTGACTTATGGGTGCGAAGCTGCGTGTTTCCGCTTTGATCTAAGAAGTTGTCTATAAGATAAATCATCGGATAAGGCGTGTTTTCATCAAACTCAACGGAGTTTGCACCTTCAAAACCAAGTACATTTCTGGCAAACTCCACAAGCGTTAGTTGCATGCCAAGACAGATGCCAAGATATGGAATCTTGTTTACCCTTGCATACTCAATAGCTTTGATCTTGCCCTCAACGCCACGACTTCCAAATCCTCCTGCAACTAAAACAGAGTCACAATCGCTAAGAAGTGCTTCTGCTCCCCTCTCTTCAATTTTTTCGCTGTCAACCCAGTGAATATCAACGCGGGTGTCAAGATGTGCGCCTGCATGAATTAGGGATTCTGTTAAAGATTTGTAAGCCTCTTTTAGTTCTAGATATTTCCCGACAAAACCAAGAACTATGCGATTTTTTGGCTGAACTATTTTTTTAACCAGAGAGTCCCATTCTTCCATATCAGGATTAAGTTCTCCTAAACCAAGCTCTTTTGAGATAGGCTTTAGGATGTTTTGTCTCAAAAATGTAATAGGAATATCATAAATAGTTGCAGCATCAAGCGCCTCTATAACGCTATCTGCAGAGACGTCACAGCTCATTGCCAGTTTTTTCTTGAAAGTTTTTGGCAGTGCATTTTCGCTTCTTGCAATTATCATCTGAGGAGTTATACCGATGCGGCGAAGCTCTTGAACAGAGTGCTGGGTAGGTTTGCTTTTTAACTCACCGGCAGCTTTTATGAATGGAATAAGCGTAACGTGAACAAAAAATGTTCCCTCAACTTCATCATCATGTTTCATCTGGCGAATCGCTTCCATAAACGGAAGTCCTTCGATATCTCCGACTGTTCCTCCAAGCTCAACTATGAGAATCTCATGACCCTCTCCAGCCTCTTTTATACGCTTTACAATCTCTCCTACTATGTGCGGGATAACTTGAATCGTCTGTCCCAAATATCCGCCTGCCCGCTCTCTCTCGATTACGCTTGAGTAGACTTGACCTGTAGTAAAATTGCTCGATTTTAAGTATGAAGTATCTAAAAATCTCTCATAATTTCCGATATCAAGATCCGTTTCTGCTCCGTCTTTTGTAACAAACACTTCACCGTGTTCGAGCGGACTCATAGTCCCCGGATCGACATTTATGTATGGATCTATCTTCAACATACCGACTTGTATGCCTGAGTGTTTAAGCAAAGTGCCAATACTAGCCGCTGTTATCCCTTTTCCAAGAGAACTTAAAACACCACCGGTAACAAAGATATATTTAGTCATAAAATAGCTCCAAAATGTCAATTAAAGCCGTGATTATAGTATAGTATCTCTTAAAATTAAGCAGAACAGCACTCTTT
>CAIUZU010000419.1 GCA_903903705.1 uncultured Helicobacteraceae bacterium | reverse complement strand
TGAAACACTTCAAATCAGAGGGCTTTTAGATAATTACTACTACTTTTTCCATGACATCGAGAATTTAAACGGTTTTTACACCAAGTTTGAAGACTTTTTGCTCTACATGTTAAACTTTTTAAATCTCAAAAAATACGGACTCACATTTCTAACACAGCCGCACTCTACATTTGAGAATCCGCAAATTAAACTTCTTTTTACTTTCTTGTATCTTGGAAAATGTTCGACTTTTGAATATTTTAACACGGCAAATTTGAAGAAATTACCGAAAAACAGATTTTTCTATCAGTACAGAACAAACTACAAAACGCTTCTATTTAACGATATTAAGAGCAATATAGTTCAGATAGATGAGTACTCTTTTGAAGTGTAGCGATGCAAAAACTTTTTGATGAGGTGGCATCTTTAGATGGAAGATGTTACGAGGAGTTTTTTTTAAGCGAAGATATTTTAATGGAGCATGCCGCTAGCGGTATGGCTTCTTATATCCGCCAAAACTTCTCAAAAAACTCAAAAATTATCGTAGTATGCGGAAGCGGCAACAATGGTGCTGATGGCATTGCCCTTGCAAGACTTCTGCATAAAAGTTATGATATTTCCATTTTTTGGGCAAAAAGACCTACGTCTAAAATGGCTCTTTTGCAAGAAAAACGTGCTCTTAGCGTAGGTGTTAAAGAGATTACGGAACTTGAGAGTTGTGATGTTTTAGTCGATGCAATCATAGGAACTGGTTATATCGGCTCTTTAAGTGATGAATTTTCACGGCTTATTGATAAAATGAACTCCATAAATGCTTTTAAAATCGCATGTGATATTCCATCGGCTTTTGCTTTTAGAGCAGATGTGACATTAACAATGGGTGCTTTGAAAAAGAGTATGTTTTTAGATGAAGCAAAAGATATAGTCGGAGATATAAAAGTTCTTGATTTGGGTGTTAGCAGAGAGATTTATGAAAAAGAGAGCAGTTGGAATCTTTTAGATTTGGAAGATCTCAAACTCCCGACAAGATTAAAAAAAGATTCTCACAAAGGAAGCTACGGACATTTAGCGCTTGCAAGCGGAGAGAAGAGTGGCGCTAGCATTATAAGTGCTCTTTGTGCGCTTAGATTTGGAAGCGGTTTAGTAACGCTTGTGGGGTTTGAAAAGATAGAGATACCGCATACTCTCATGTACTCTCATGAAGTGCCAAAAGGAGCAACCGCTTTGGCTTTGGGAATGGGACTTGGCGTAGAGTTTAGTGAACTGGAACTTGCTAAGTTTTTAGATAATACACTTGCACTTATAGCTGATGCGGATATTTTTTATATGCCTGCAGTTTTGGAGATATTAAAAAGAGAGAATGTTGTCATAACTCCGCATCCAAAAGAGTTTACCTCACTTTTAAAAATTACGAAAATTGCTGATATTTCGGTTGATGAATTACAAAAAGAGCGTTTTAAATACGCAGAGATGTTTTGTGCAAAATTCCCATATGTCACACTTCTTTTAAAAGGTGCGAATGTCATCATCGGTAAAAACAGCAACTTTTTTATAAATCCGCATGGAAGTGCCGCTTTAGCAAAAGGCGGAAGCGGAGATGTCTTAAGCGGGCTTGTCGGCTCGCTTCTGGCTCAGGGATATAGCGCACTTGATGCCGCAATACATGGTTCATTAACACATGTTAAACTTGCATTAAATTATGAGGGTAATGATTTTTCACTTACTCCGGATGATTTGATAAATGGAATAAGCAAATTATAAATTTATAACTAGGAATAAAAAATGAAAGATATACTAAAAATCGGAAAATATGAGTTAAACAGCCGCCTAATTGTCGGAAGCGGAAAATATAAAGATTTTCAAACTACAAGAGAGGCGACTTTGATAAGCGGAAGCGAACTTATTACGGTTGCAGTTCGTCGTTTAAATATAACAGATCCCGATAAAGAAAATCTGCGAGATACATTTAAAGGTACAAATGTAAAATTTTTGCCAAACTCTGCAGGATGTACGACGGCAGAAGAGGCTATTACAACTTTTAGGCTCACAAGAGAGGCGACGGGAATAGATCTTATAAAGCTTGAGGTTATCGGTGATACTCAAAAAACTCTCTATCCTGATGTTTTAGAGACGATTAAAGCTTGTGAGATTTTAGCTCGTGAGGGATTTACTATCATGGCTTACACTTCGGATGATCCGATTATGGCAAAAAGACTTGAAGATGCAGGTGCTCATGCGATAATGCCTCTTGCCGCACCGATTGGAAGCGGACTTGGAATCCAAAATCCATATAACATCGTATTTATCCGTGAAGCAGTAGGCGTTCCGGTAATAGTTGATGCCGGAATAGGGTGTGCAAGCGATGCAGCTTATGCTATGGAGCTTGGCGCTGATGGAGTTTTAACAAATACGGCAATCGCAGGAGCGCAAAATCCTATTCTAATGGCTGAGGCTATGAAACATGCTGTTATTGCAGGAAGAATGAGTTATCTCTCCGGAAGAATTGCAAAGCGCCCTTATGCAACTGCTTCTTCACCTGTAAATGGGATGATACAGTTTTAATAGAGGGTTTTGTGCTAACTTTTAGTACAAAACTTATTTCTGCCGCTCTCTTTTGCGCGGTATAGTTCATCATCTGCTATTTTTAGAAAATCTTCTTTTGATATATCTTCATCGCTCTCTTTTATAGAAAGTCCTGCACTTATGGTTACAAACTCTGCTGCGGTTGAATATTTGTGCTCTATTTTGAGATTTGCAACGGCATCTATTAGGGATTGAACAACTTTTTTTGCTCCATCACTATCTATATCTTTGAGTAAAACAACAAACTCCTCTCCTCCATATCTTGAAACAGTATCTGTTGGACGTTTTAAATTTTTTCTTAATGTTTGAGCAACTTTTCTGAGGCACTCGTCTCCCTGCCAATGCC
>CAIUZU010000418.1 GCA_903903705.1 uncultured Helicobacteraceae bacterium | reverse complement strand
TGCTATTTCACTAATTGAGTCACTGTAAAGTGGGAATATTCTTTCAATTCCTATACTGTTAGCGCCAATTTTACGAACTGTAATAGTTTGACCAGTACCTTGACCTCTTTTTGCAATACAAACACCCTCGTAATTTTGTACACGAGTTTTGTCACCTTCTGTAATTGTTACTGCCAAACGAACAGTATCACCAGCACGAAAATCTGGAATATTTTTTCCAGCTACTTGCGCTTTTTCAAAGTTTTCTATGTACTTATTTCTCATAAGATTTCCTTGTTCTATGCTTTAAAAGCTGCTCCGGTCTGAAGAATTTAGTCTTACATTCAGACAGAGCTAATTTTAGTGAGCGAATTTTACTATGATTTCCCTTTAAGTATTCTGATGGAACACCATTGTTTTCATAATTTTCCGGTTTTGAAAAAGATGGCGCTTCTAAGAGGTTTGTCTCAAAACTCTCTATAGTTAAAGAGTCACTATTGCCAAGAACACCGTCCACATTTCTGGAGATGGCATCGCAAATAACTAAAGAGGCCAGCTCTCCACCGGTTAAAATATAATCACCAATGCTAAAAACCTCATCAGCGTACTTTTCAATAACTCTCTCATCAATTCCCTCATATCTTCCACTCACAAAAGCTATATGGGATTTTTTTGCCAATCTTTTAGCATCATTCTGCCTAAAAGATTTTGCGACAGGAGTTAAAAAAATGAGATGAACATCTCTGTTTTTAATTTTTAAATCATTTAAAGCATCATACAGCGGCTGAGGATTCATTACCATTCCGGCACCGCCCCCAACTGCTGTATCATCAACCTTACCATGTTTCGAGCTACTAAAGTCTCTTGGATTTATATACTCTATATGTAAGATATCTTTCTCGATCGCTCTTTTTAAAATAGAATCTTGGAAGTATCCCTCTACTATATTTTGAAAAAGAGTTACAAAAGTAAATTTCATTATGAAGCTTCTAAGATATCCATAGCACCGCTTACGGTTATGATTTTTTCTTTTATGTCAGTATTTATCTTAAAAGGCTTATTAAAAGGAATTAAAAAACTTTTTGCAAAACCCTCTTTTACCAAAGCTTCATCAGTTTTTACACTTAAATAATTTGTAGTGGAGATTCTTTCTATCTCTTCAACAATACCAAGAACTTTACCGTCTTCAACTACACTACAACCCTCAATATCAAACCAAAAGTATTCGCCATCTTTTAAGTGGCATTCTGCTCTTGTTCTCTCTAATGTTGTATATAACTTTTTGTTAGTAAATTTTTTAGCTTCCTCAGGTGAACTGCATCCTGCTATTTTGACAAGACCTTTTTCTAAATTGACTTCACTAAGAGTTAAACTTGCATCTGCATCTATAAAAAATGAAGATCCTTTTGTAAACTGTTCCGGAAAGTCACTTTGAATATGAAGCTTCATATCACCTTTTAAACCGACAGTTTTGCCAATTGTAGCGATGTGAAGCAATTTACTTAATTGCTTCGACATTGATACGGTAACTCACGCCATCTTTAGCTTTACAACCAGAGATAACTGTCTTGATTGCACCAATCATCTTACCCTCTTTGCCAATCAGTTTGCCTATATCAGCCTGATTTGCATAGAGCAGAATCTCAGTTACTTCATCGCCCTCTTTTACCTCAACTCTTACATCATCAGGGTAAGATGCTATAAGCCTTGCAAATTGTGCGACAAAATCAGCTATCATATTAACGACCTGTTATCTTTTTAACGCGATCACTCATTTTAGCACCAACGCTTAACCAGTAATCCAATCTTTCGTTATCAACAACCATTGTTTTTTCTGCTACCATTGGATTGTAATGTCCAATTAGTTCAATCCAACCACCATCTCTTCTTTTACGTGAATCTGTTACCGCAATACGGTAAAAAGGTTGTTTTTTTCTTCCCATTCTAGTGAGGCGAATTACTGTTGCCATGTTTTTGTCCTTCTCTGCACAAGTCATATTTCAACTTGCTGTATATGTTTAATTTTGCATTTTGAATGCAAATTTATAAACTTCTAAAAGTTTATAAATTTATACTCATAAAGAAGGGAACTATCTTCTAAGTGCCCCCGCACCGCCCATTTGCCCCATCATTGCTTGAAGATCTTTCATACCGTTCTTACCTGAAAATCTCTTAGCCATTTTACCGGCATTTTTAAATTGCTTTATCATGCGATTAATCTCTACCTGAGTCAGACCACATCCATTGGCAATTCTTAGTTTACGAGAATTGTTTAAGAGATCTGGGTTTTCTCTCTCTTTCATTGTCATAGAAGAGACCATTGCTTTAATATTTTTAAGCTCACTAGAGTTTTCTAGGTCAAAATCTTTGAGTGCTTTAGACATATTTCCCATACCCGGAATCATACCCATTAAAGATTTCATACTGCCCATCTTCTTCATGCTTTCCATCTGCTCTAAAAAGTCATTGAAGTTAAACTCACCCTTTTTAATCTTTGAAGTAAGTTTTTTAGCCTGTTTTTCATCAATTGCTGACGCTGTTTTCTCAGCTAATCCTTCAATGTCTCCAAAACCCATAAGACGATTTACGACACGATCCGGCAAGAAAACTTCCAAGTCTTCCATCTTCTCGCCGCTACCGATAAAACGAAGCGGAACTTGAACCTGTGATGACAACCCAAGAGCAACACCGCCCTTTGAATCGCCGTCATATTTACTTAAAATTACACCGTCAATCCCTATCTTCTCTTTAAAAGTTGTAGCCGTTTTAATTGCATCTTGTCCAGTTAAAGAGTCTGCGACATAAAATATCTCACTTGGATTTGCCGCTTTTTTAACAGCTTCAAGCTCATTCATAAGTTCGTTATCTATCGCTAAGCGACCTGCAGTATCTATAAGCACAACATCGTAAATGCCGCTGTTTGCTTTTTGCAGTGCAGCTTTTACAACTTCAACTGGACTTTTTGTACTCTCATTCTCGTAAAGTTCAACTCCTATTTGAGTTGTTATTTGACGAAGCTGCTCAACCGCTGCCAAACGCTGCAAGTCGGCCGCAACAACCATAACTTTTTTCTGTTTGTTCTTTAAGTATAGAGCCAACTTACCGGTTGTAGTCGTTTTACCTGAACCTTGAAGTCCGGTCATTAAGATAACGGTCGGAGGTTTAGAAGCAAAAATAAAGCCTCTGTTTCCACCGATTTCTAATAGTTCATAAAGAGCCGCTCTTAATGCAGCCAGAAACTGATCTTTGCCGATTCCGTTTTTTCTAGTCTCTGTTTGAACACTAAATATCAAATCTTTAACAACTTTATGGTTTACATCCGCTTTTAAAAGAGATTTTTTCAACTCATCAAGAGCTTTAGCAAGGGCTTTTTCATCATCATGAAAACGAATTTTTCTAATAGCATTTGTAAATGAATCTGTTAATATATCAAACATAAGACCCTCCTCTTTTAAATTATATTGGGTGTAAAAAGTGGCGAATTATAGCTGGAAGTTACTTTAAGTTTGCTTTAAATTTTGCGATACTTAGTTAAAAATTTGTGAAGCTGATTTGCAAATTGATGAGCGTCCTTTTGGTCAAACGGTTTTGGCCCTTTTGTCATCTCACCGCTCTCTCTTATTTTTTCCATTAAGTTTCTCATGGCCAAATATTGTTTGATATTGTCCACGCTGTAGAGTTCGCCTCTATGATCAATTGCATGTGCTTTTTTGCTTATAGTTCTATCGGCAAGCGGAATATCTGCCGTAATAACCAAATCGCCCTCTTCTATAGCTTCTACTATCTGATTATCGGCTTCATCTGCGCCCTGCTCGACAATTATATATTTTATAAGATCTGATTTTCCGATTGTTATATGTTTGTTTGAGAAGACTAAAGTTTCTATTTTTAATCTCTCAATTTGGCGAAAGAGAATTGTTTTGAGTAGG
>CAIUZU010000417.1 GCA_903903705.1 uncultured Helicobacteraceae bacterium | reverse complement strand
TGACATTATTCACAACCCATTCAGTGGCACCGATTCCCGGATCTATGATGAAATCTTTGCCATCAACTGTTACAATATAACAGTTAGTTTGATAATCACCCATAGGTTTTACTTTTATATTCATAGTGACACTCTTTTTTTTACGAAATTATAACACTGGTTACCAAAATTTGATATAATAATTTTTTTTAAAGTTTTTCAAAGGTTTATGATGAAAAAGTATGAACAAGTTGCGGAGTATTTATGTCATTTTTTAAATGATGAAGTTCGTAAAACAGGCTTTTGCAATGTTGTTCTAGGTCTTAGCGGAGGCATTGACTCTGCTGTTGTTGCACTGCTTGCTCATAGAGTATTTAAAGATGATTTATTGTGTGTCAAGATGCCATCACACTACTCTTCTCAAAGCTCTCTTGAAGATGCAGATGAACTTTGTCGTGATTTTGGGCTGAATGTAGTTACTTATTCGATTGAACCGATGCTAAAGGCTTATGAAGAGTTAAACCCTGATATGGATAATCTTAGACGTGGCAATCTCTCTGCTAGACTTAGAATGGCTACTATCTTTGATATTTCGGCAAAACAGAGAGCTTTGGTTTTAGGAACTAGCAACAAAAGCGAGCTTATGCTTGGTTATGGAACGCTTTATGGAGATTTAGCCAGTGCATTGAATCCGATAGGGGATTTGTACAAGAGCGAAATTTATGAACTAGCGGAGTATTTGGGTGTGCCAAAGAGTATCATAAAAAAGGCACCCTCAGCAGATTTGTGGGATGGTCAGAGTGATGAGGCTGATTTAGGGTATAGTTATGCTAAACTTGATAAAGCCCTTAAACTTTATGTTGAAGAGAGATTGAGCGTAGATGAGATAGTAAAGCGGGGATGCGACATAGATATGGTTGGTATGATTGTAGAGCGAATCTACCGCAATCAGTTTAAGCGAAAAATGCCTCTTATAGCAAAACTTACCTCTAGAACTATAAACCATGATTTTAACTACCCGAGGGATATAACACTATGAAGGAAGAGAAGATGAAAGTTGCATTTTGTAGATATGAAAGCAGTAGAGAAGCACACTCAAATGTCAGTGATGTTTTAGACGGCGAAGAGATGAATCAAGTGACGGAGCTAGAGAGTGAGTTTGCTTCTTATATCGGTGCGGATTATGCACTTGCAACCTCGCATGGAACTTCTGCACTTCATTTGGCAATGTTGGCACTTGACTTAAAGCGTGGAGACAAGGTGGTTTGTTCGGTAAATGCACATCCTAAAGTTCCTGAAGTTGTACGTCATTTTGATGCCGAACCGATATTTATAGACATTGATTCTCAGAGTTACAATATAAATCTTGATAAGCTAGAAGCATATTTGGAAGACAATAGAGCTAAGAAATTAAAAGCTGTAATTGTCACACATGTAGCAGGGCAGTGTGTTGATTTGGATAGACTTTATAGAATGGCTATCATTTATGATGTAAAAATTGTAGAAGATGCAAGCGAAGCATTGGGTGCTACATATAAAGGTGATAAAATTGGCTCGACAGGAGCAGATATTACCTGTTTTAACTTCTCTTCTCACTTGAAGAAAGATGTCTGTAACGGTGGTATGCTTGTTACAAATTCACAAGAGATTATAGAGCGTGCAAAACTTTTAAGTTCACATGGAATGACGAGGGAAGAGGACTCTTTAGAGTATATTTATGATGTGGTAGATATTGGATTTGACTATAGTATGAGCCAGCTAGATGCGGCATATATCAGAGCGCAGATTAAAGAGCAGGATAAAAATCTGAAAAGAGTACAAGAGATAGCTCAAATGTACAACAAAGCTTTTGATGGAGTAAATCATATAACTATTCCTAAACCTCTTAGCGATGAGCATCCATACTCTCTTTATATTATAAAAGTGGATAAAAACAGGGACTCTTTTGCTT
>CAIUZU010000416.1 GCA_903903705.1 uncultured Helicobacteraceae bacterium | reverse complement strand
GCAAGATCTATTGCACCTGAAAATACCCACACGGCTTTAAAAAAGAGTGTCGGCAAGTGTGATTTTATCGAGATAGATGTACAGCTAAGCCGTGATGGGGCAGTTGTCGTTATGCATGACGATACGCTTGAGAGAACTACAAATGTGAGCGAAATGGATCTATTTAGAGAGAGGAGTCCATACAGAGTCTCTGATTTTACGCTTGATGAGCTTCGCATGCTTGATTATGGAAGCTGGTTTTATAAAGATAAAAATCATAAAGAACCGTTGCTTACTCTTGGCTTGGCATTGGAGTTTATAAGAGAGAAAGGTCTGTTTATGAATGTTGAGATTAAAGATATGCACGATGTTTTTAGTGATGAGAGAGTCGTCGAGAGTGTTGTAAAAGAGATAGTCTCTGCTAATGTGAATGAGAGAATTTTACTCTCATCTTTTAGACATGAGTACCTGCGAATGTTCAAAGAAAAATTGCCGAATGTGCCTACTGCGGTTTTGGTTGAAGATAAACATCCGCAAAATCTTCTTCAGTGCTTAAGAGAACTAAGAGCAGATGCTTATCATTTAAATGATGAGTCAGTGGATGAAGAAACAGTAAAAAAGCTAAGAGAAGAGGGCTGTTTTGTGGGTGTTTATACGGTTAATGACGCTAATCGTGCAAAAGAGCTTTTTAAGATGGGAGTGAACGCTATTTTTAGCGACAGTTTAAATAGAGAGTTAGAGATGAGCAGTTTATGAATTACGAAAAATTTGAAAAAGCTCTTGAAGTTTTGGATATCGTAACACGCATAACACAAACCGAGCTAAAAGAGAAGTACCTAAAATTATCAAAAATCTATCATCCCGATATGCCTGATGGAGATGCGATAAAGTTTAAAGAGATAAATGAAGCGTACAAACTTATAAACGCTTATATGCAAAATTTTAGATTTTCTTTGGATGAAGAGGAGTTTTACGCCCAAAACCCTTTTTCAAGAAAATCAAAAGATTGGTTTTATAACTTTTAAGGAGTAAAAGATGATTATTGGAGTTCCAAAAGAGGTAAAAAGCAGTGAGTTTCGTGTCGGTGTTACGCCCTCAAATGTTGCATGTCTTATAAAAGAGGCTCATAAAGTAGTTGTTCAAAGCTCTGCAGGAGTTGGCAGCGGTTTTAGCGATGCTGAGTATATAAAAGCCGGTGCCACAATCGCACAAAGCGCAAAAGAGCTTTATGATGAGGCTCAACTGATTGTAAAAGTTAAAGAGCCGCAGCCCTCTGAGTACGGGTTTTTAAAGGAGAATCATACTCTTTTTTGCTATCTGCATCTGGCGGCTATGCCTGAGCTGACTTCTGTTTTGATAGAGAAAAAGGTCTGTGCCATAGCGTATGAAACGGTAGCCGTGGAGAATGAACTTCCTCTTTTAAAGCCCATGAGCGAGGTGGCCGGTAAAATGTCACCGATAGTCGCAGCATATCATCTTAGCCGCTATCAAGGCGGTGAGGGTATTTTGATAAGCGGAGCAGGCGGAGTCGCAGGGGCAAATGTTTTAGTTATCGGTGCAGGAAATGCAGGAGCAAATGCCGCAAAAATAGCAACCGGTATGGGAGCCGATGTAACCGTAATAAACCGCACTATGCCAAAATTAGAGCAGTTGCAAAAAGAGATTCCAAATGTCAAAACGCTTCTCTACTCACATGAAAAACTTGGAGAAATGCTAAAAGATGCTGATATCGTTATAAGTACCGTACTTATTCATGGAGGAGCATCCGCACCGAAACTTATAACCCGTGGCATGTTAAAAGAGATGAAAGATGGCGCGGTTTTCGTTGATATTGCAATTGATCAAGGTGGAACGGCAGAGAGTTCAAAACCGACTACGCATACAAACCCTGTCTTTTTAGAAGAGGGTGTGCTTCACTACTGTGTGGCAAATATGCCAGGAGCTTATCCGAAAACTTCAAGCGTGGCTCTCTCAAATGCTACAATCTCCTATGTTAGAAAACTGGCAAACGAGGGAGTTCTAAACGCTGTTAAAAACGATGCGTCCTTAGCTCTTGGAGTCAATATTTTTAACGAAGCCGTGACAAACCGTGCAGTTGCCAAAATCCACAACTTAGAGTTTAAAGAACTTGTTTGGTAAAACCTATTAAAGGAGATTGCGATGTCACATACAGCATGGTTAAGCAAAAAACTAGAGAGTGGTAAGATTCTTTGTGAGGCTTGCGCACATGTATGCAAGCTTGATGAGGGCGAGTACGGTATATGCGGCGTTAGAAGAGTGGAGGGCGGTGAGTTGAAATTGCTTGTTTACGGCATTGCCGCTGCTGTCAATATAGACCCTGTAGAGAAGAAACCTATGTTTCATTTTCTGCCAAAAACAAAAGCTTTTTCTGTAGGAACGGTTGGATGTAACTTTTCTTGCAAATTTTGTCAAAACTTCGATATATCGCAATATCCAAAAGAACATTCCCATAAGATAACAGGTCATGAACTTTTGCCTGAGAAAATCGTTGAACTGACACTTCAAAACGGATGCGATTCAATCGCCTACACTTACAATGAGCCGATAGTTTTTTTTGAGTATACCTATGACACGGCAAAACTTGCACATGAAAAAGGGCTTAAAAATATCTATGTCACAAGCGGTTATGAGACAAGAAAAGCGATAGATCTGCTTGCTCCTTATGTGGAGGGGATGAATATAGATATAAAAAGTTTTTCGGATGAGTTTTACAAAGAAATTTGCGGCGCAAGACTAAAACCGGTGCTTGAGGCTGTAAAATATGCCCATGAAAAGGGAATCTGGATAGAGATAACGACTCTTCTTATCCCCGGTAAAAACGATTCGGATGAGGAGATTAGAGCTATCGCAAAATTTATAGCTGAGGTGGATAAATCTATGCCTTGGCATCTTTCAGCCTTTCATCCGACATATAAGATGCTTGATGTTCCCCGCACTCCTGAGTCAACGCTTCTTAGAGCATATAAAATAGGGCAGGAAGAGGGGCTGAAATATGTTTATATCGGTAATGTCGACAATGAAGATTATGAATCAACCTACTGTCCAAGCTGTAAAAAAAAGGTGATTGAGAGAAGCGGAAATATTGGGCAGTATGTTACAAATTGGCTTGATGAGAATAGCAAATGTCCGTATTGTTGCTATAAACTAGAAGGTGTATGGCACTAATGCCATACCTTTTTATTTAAAACATATTGACTATGCCGTAGTCTATCATCTCTTCAAACTGTTTGGGTGTTAGAATAGCTTTTACTTTTTCGATGCAATCTAGATGATTTTTGGTAAGTTCCGCTTTTAGTTTTGCTATTTCATCTATTGTCTGGTAAAGATCCGCCGCTTTAGTGCCTTTATGTTTGAGTCCTATCTTCTCAACTACTTCAAGCTCAAGTTTTTTCACCTTTAATGCTTTTTCTATCGCACTTGCCATCAACTCTTTTTTAATTTTTAAAATAGCATCTATCTGCTCTTTGGAGAGTTCTAGGTTTGAACTTGATGGGTCATATAGTGTCATTCCGACAAGGTAAGGAAGATTTTTTGGGATTAAAAAGTAATCTTTTGGAAAATTCTCTTTTGTCGTAAAAGCTCCGGCTGGACCTGCCATCTTTTCCATTTTAACAACATCTTCTACGGGAGGAGGGAGATTTGGCTTTGCGAGTGCAGAAGTGGCTAGTAAAAGAGTAAGAGTTGTTAGAGAAGCTATAGTTGTAATCGGTTTCATTTGAATTTTCCTTTTAATTTATAATCAAGTAATATATACCTCTATAGTCAACAAAAAGTTAATTTTTTAGTTCTAAAGCTTTTTTTACACATGAATCTAAAGATGTTGTCTCGGAGACAATCGGTTTTATGTACGATGGAAAATATTTCTCTGTTGTATGTCCGATTGAAATTGCTTTGTAGCTCTCATCCCAGAGTGCATTTTTCAAAAAGCACTCTATTGTTGATGGTGAAGAAAAAATAACCGTAGAATTTTTTGGAAGTTTAATCTTCTTTTTGTTATTGATGCATACCGTCTCATAAACTATGGCTTCGTCACAAATTATGTCGTTTGTATTTAGTGTCTCTACCAAATTGGAAACAATTTTGGAACCGCATACATATAGAACTTTTTTATTTTTTAAAAGAGGAATCAATTCATAGGCAAACTCATTCCCATGCTTCTCTTTACCGACAAATTTTATTTTTCCGCCTAGATTGCTTGCTACCTTGGCAGTTTGCGGAGCTATGACATAGAGAGGTTTACTCTTCCATGCTTGGTTGTACGAGTTGAGCGAAGTCACTGCATTTTTTGATGTAAAGATAAGAGCGTCATAAGATGAAAAGTCCAAATCCGCCTTAATAGGCTCTATTTTAAAAACAGGCAAATTTTTTGCCCATTTAACTTTTTTATCGCTTAGTATATAGATATTTAAATTGCTATTTTTGATATTTTGTACAAAAGAACTTATATGTCTTTTTATTTTTGATCCAATCGAATCTCGGCTGTTTAAAACCAGCGATTTATTTTCATCAACAAAAAAGTTTATATTTTGCTTGCTGAGCATGTATGTTATCTTGATAAGCTCTTCAAATATATGCTCATTTGAGTAGTTTCTATCAAGGATAAAAGAGTTGTTGCTTTTATCGTATTCATAATAGATAAGGTTTAAGGGTTCGATTAGTTTTTCTATGCTTTTCATAAAGTAGATATTAGCATCATATCGGTAAATATTTTTCAAAAAAATTTGAAAAATATTTAGCTTAAATTTACTGAAATGTTGTTCCGCCGTCTATCACGATAGTTTGACCCGTGAGCCATGAAGATTCATTGCCGCATAAAAATAGACATGCGCCTGTTAGGTCTTCGACTTCACCCATACGAGAGAGCGGAGAACGCTTCACAACTTCGCTTTTTACCTCTTCATAGTTTGGAAATGCTCTTAGTGCGTCCGTATCGATAGGTCCGCCGCTTACTGCATTTACTCTTATGTTTTTCTCGCCAAGTTCAGCGGCAGCGTAACGAACCATTGCCTCAACTGCTGCTTTGTTTGTTCCATGACCCGCATAGTTTGGAGTGTAAACAAGATTGCCTGTTGAACTCATGCTGATGATGCTTCCTCCGCCTGTTTTTTCCATTCTCTTAGCCGACTCTTGCGCACCGACTACAAAAGCATCGACGGTTGCAGTGTAGATGTTGTTTAAACCTTTTGGTTTTAGTCTCATAAACGGACCAAATCCGCCTACAACGGCACGACCTGAGATGATTGCGTTTGATATAAAAAAGTCCAGTCTCTCAAAATCTTTATCAAACTCAACAAATACATCTTTATATGTATCAGGTTCTAATATGTTTAGTAGATAAGCACGAGCTTTAACGCCATATTTTGCCTCAACATCAGCGATAATTTCGTCTGCGGTATCTGCGTTAGTCGCATAAGTAAATGCGACATTGCACCCTTTTTGTGCAAAAGCATAAACAATAGCTCTTCCGATTCCGCGAGTTCCGCCACTTACAAATAGAGTTTTACCTGTCATTTATAATCCTTTAATTTCGTAATTTTTCATAATAGTTTCTAGTTTTTTCATATTTTCTACACTCGGAGGAACAAGAGGGAGTCTGTATTCTAGCGTATCGATTAACCCTGCTATATACATTGCAGCTTTTATCATAATAGGGTTTGACTCTAAAAAGAGAGCTTTGTTGATTGGGAATAACATATCATTTAGAGCTTTTGCACCTTTAAAATCGCCGCTTAGAGCTTTATCTACAAGCTGGCTTTTAAGGTCAGGAAGAAGGTTTGACGTAACTGATGTAATCCCTGCACCGCCGTTTGCAAGCATCGGGTAGTCGATTGCATCATCACCCGAAAATACTTTAAGTTCAGGTCTACGGGATAGCAACTCGATAGTTCTCTCAAGACTTCCAGTTGCCTCTTTAATCCCGTAAATATTCTCTACATCGTCAAAGAGTCTTATCACCGTATCGGCACTAATGTCTACAACCGTGCGTCCCGGAACATTATAGAGCATAAATGGCATTTGGGGAACTGACTCGGCAATAGCTTTATAGTGTTGGTAAAGTCCCTCTTGAGACGGTTTCACATAGTACGGAGCAACGGAAAATATAGCATCAACTCCGCATTTTTGTGCGGTTTTTGCAGCTTCTATAGCCTCTGCAGTCGAGTTGCTTCCCGCACCTGCTAAAACTTTAGTATTTGTGCCGTGACACACTTCTACTGCTATTTCTATACATCTTCTATCTTCATCATAAGTAAGCATAGCGCTCTCTCCCGTCGTTCCGACAGGACATACGGCATTAATACCGCCTTTAATTTGTCTTCTGATTAGTTTAGCATAACTCTCTTCATCCAATTTTCCGTTTTTAAACGGGGTAATGAGTGCGGTTGTCGAACCGGTTACGATATTCATCTATATAGCCTTGTTTAATTAATATGCGATTATAGCAAAAAAGTATTAAAAGGGAGGAGTTTGGCATTGTGTTTGGTAGAAATATTGCGGCACTCACCCCGCTAGAAGAAGATAGGAGTGAGCTTTGTAATGCGTTATTGAGATTAGCGACCGCGACCTCCGCCTGGTCCCATTCCGCCACCAGGTCCCATCATTCCGCCACCGGATCCCATTCCCATGCCTTTAGCCGGCGGCTCATCCGGTAGCGTAATGCCCTTTGCCTTTGCCCGTTCTTTCATAAGCGCGTGATGTTCCTTGCGGATTTGCTCTCGCTCCTCGACGGTTTTAGCGGCGCGCATTTTATTAAGGTGCTCTGTACGCTCTTGCTGCGTCATAATTTGGCTGCCATACACCTGCTCTTGCTCTTGTGTTTGAGTGGTGTTTTGGGACTGATTTTGATCTGCTGCCGACAATGACCCTGTAGAGAGAAATAGGGCAGTTGATAAGACAGACACTGCTAATGGATATTTTTTCATCGTAAACTCCTCATATAATATGGATTGTTCAAGTTGCGATATTTGTTACTGCAATTTGCTTCTTAAGTACGGCTAACCATTTGTTAGTTTAAGATTCTACATCTATTAACCTTAAATAAATTACTGACCTTACGCACTTTGACTAAAAAGTGCATTTGATGCTCATTAGATCTCGAAAACTTGTTTTTTCTAAAGAAACTTCGTTTTGTAGCTTTAGAGGGTTGCAAGGGACATTTGTCCCTGCCGTTAAAACGGACTTGTTCGTTTTAATGCGTAAGTAAATTAAAGAAAAAAAAGTAAAGTTATTTACCTTTTTTTAAGATGAGAGTTGTTGATTTGTCAAAGTTGAAATATTTTTTTGCAACCTCTTGAACTTTTTCTTGTGTAATTTTTTCTATATTCTCTTCATGTGTTAAAAGAGGTGTCAGATCTCCGCGAACTAGATAACTTCCAAAAAGTTCTGCAACGGAAGTCGAGCTCTCTAAAGAGTAGATAAAATCAGATTTAGAGTTGATTTTAACTTTTTCAATCTCCTCTTTTGTTACTTTTTCATTTTTTATAATCTCAATTTGCTTTATAAGCTCCGCTTCAACATCTTCTGCCTTCACCTCAGGGTTACATGTTGCTAAAAATATAAAAAGCCCCGGATCAATACTTTCCATGTTGTACGCATAAACGCTGTTTACAAGATGTTTTTTGTCCATTAACTCTTTATATAGCCTTGAGCTTTTTCCTGAAAACAGAATCT
>CAIUZU010000415.1 GCA_903903705.1 uncultured Helicobacteraceae bacterium | reverse complement strand
TTGTTTCAACAACTTCTTTGAGTTTTTTTATAACGCTCTGATGCATAAGAGAATCATCTTTATTTTCACTGCCTTCATACTCAAAAATGGCACTTTGTCCAAGAAATATCAAATCGCCGCTATCTTCATAAAGTTTTTTTGCCAAAACAGAAGCTTTTTTATAACTTTTAGTCTGAGTATAGAGCTGCAACAGCAACTCATCATCCACTTTGCTCTCTTCTAAAAATTCACCCATTTTTACAAGATCTCTTTTATAACCGTATATCTGAACTATTTTTTGAGCGGTATCTTTGCTAAAGTCTATTGAGTAGAGTCTTAAATATGTCGAGAGAAGCCCCTCAATGTTGTTGTCATTACTGTAAAATCCAACAAGCTTAGAACATATATTCTCTGAACATCCATGTATTCTCGAATGAGTCTCCAACTGTGCGATTGCATCTTTTTTTCTATCCAAGTTAACATACAAAATGATAGCCATCTTCTCCAGTATCAGCTCGTTATACTCTTTAATATATGCACCCTCGAGATATTTAAGAGCAGTATCAAACTCTTTAAGCTTGACATATATCTCACTCACCAAAAGATAGTCATCCGTACTCTTTGATATCTCAACCAACCTTTTTGCAAGTTTTTTTGCCTCAAGCAGCTCATCTTCTTTTACGAGTGCGGTAATTTTCATACGGGTAAGTTCATAATCATCTATATTGTTCTTACTAATCGCATCAACTCTTTGAATAACTTTTTTGTTTTCATTTGCTGCTAAATGATTTTTTAAAGAACGGTAAAGATACTCTTTTTTATCAGTCTCTCTATAAAGAACATCAAATAAAGATGAGGAACTGTTATAATCTCCAAGCTCCTCAAGATAAAGAGCACTCAAAATGAAGATATCCTCATTTTGAAACTTTTTCTGGCTTCCTGACGTTTGCTCAATCTGCTTCATACCAAAACAACCACTAAAAAAAGCAGCAATAGCTACCAATAAAAATATATTTATATAATTACGCATCAATTATCCCGGGACACTCAAGTTTCAACTCATCTACCCTATCTTTAAAATATTCCCAAAAAGGAAATGTTATACACTGCGTTGGTCGTACCTCATAAATCATACAACCGTTTGCAGCTCTATCGTAAAAAGCACACTCATAACTCTCACCGACTTTTCTCTCTTTTATTGAGTATTTATACCCGTTTTTAAAGAGATATTTCTGAACAAATTCTTCTCCATCCAAACCTACAAAATTAGCGATATTTTCTACCTCTTTAGGAGTTACATGTATATATCCGCTCTCACCCGTACAACACTTAGCACTGCATGTACCGCATGCCGATGCGTCAAAGGAGTAATCGTATCCATCTTTTTTAATTATATTTGACATTTTATGCTCTGTGTCTTTGCTTTTTCATATATTTTTTTTGCTCTTTGTGAAAACTCTTCACCCTCAAAAGCGATAAATGGCTCGTGAATCTTCATAAAGGATTTAGATCCGTTTCTTGCATGTACCATTACCAGAGAAGCCGCTCTATCTATTTTCGGATGTACAAACTGCACATCCACCGCTCTTATTTTAACTCTATCCAACTCTGCACAAATGGCTCCAAATTGAGAAGCATCATAGCAAAAAATAAAGTGAGAGTTAGGCTTTAAAATTCTAGAAACCTTTTTAAAAAATTTATCTAAGGGCAAGTTAATGTTATATCGTGCATGAAATAACATCTCATTTTGACTTTTTGTTACGCCCTCATGGTAAAAAGGAGGATTGGAGATGACATAGTCATATTTTGTCTCCTCTTCTAGCTCTAAAAAATCTGTCTTGTTAATTTTATACTCTATTTTATT
>CAIUZU010000414.1 GCA_903903705.1 uncultured Helicobacteraceae bacterium | reverse complement strand
AATCTTTTGCATTTTTGAATTGCTGATTTACTATAAACTGCTGTCCGATAGAGAAAAGGTTGTTCACAAACCAGTAAAGAACCAAACCTGCAGGGAAAGTTATAAAGAAAAATGTAAATATTACAGGTAAATATTTAAAAATCTTCTCTTGCAAAGGATCAGTAAAGTTGCTAGGAGTAAGCTTCTGCTGATAATACATCGAAGCACCCATGAGTATAGGTAAAATAAATGTACCGTCCATTCTTGAGAGATCCTGCACCCAAAGCATCCACGGTGCGCCTTGAAGTTCAACGGCATTTAAAAGTACACGATAAATTGCAAAAAAGACAGGGATCTGAAGCAACATCGGAAGACATCCGCCAAGAGGATTTGCTCCATGTTTTTTATACAAATCCATTACTGCAGCATTTACTCGTTGAGGGTCACCTTTGTATTTTGCTTGAACCGCTTTAACCTGAGGTGCAATGTCTTTCATCTTCTGCATAGAGACCATACCCTTGTATGTCAAAGGATAAAGAATTACTCTTATAATCAGAGTAAGTGCTATGATAGACCAGCCCCAGTTGCCAAATATTCCGTGAAGCCACGAAAGCAGTTGAAAGAGCGGTTTAGAAGCAAAAGTAAACCAACCATACTCTATAGCGTTCGTTAAAACAGGATTTATGCTATCTAACGTTTTGTACTCTTTTTGACCTATATAACCGCTAAAAGGCATATTTTGGAGTGCTTCAAAATAGACAACAGGATTATCTTCTCTGTCTCTCTCAACTAATATATTGGTATCTCTTGCGAATCCATACATGATAGATGCCGAGTATTGATCAAAAGCGGAGATAAGTTCAACTCCGCTAAATGTTCTACGTCCCTCTGCATTTCCATCTTCTACAATTGTAACAATCTTGTCATCCGTATAAACCATAGCACCGGAAACTGTCATCATCTGTTCAGTTATACGAGGTCTTTGTCCCAAGTAGATGAAATATCTCTTATCATTTGAGAGAGATACTTTTGCATCGTAATGTCCATCAGGAAAAAATGTAATCTCTTTTGTCACTGTCACATCTGGGAGCTTCTGTGTAAGTGTAACTTTTTGAGAATTGTCTTCAATTGACAGCTCAGACAAATCCGCCGTATATGCAACCTTTACAGCTTCATCATTTAAATTTGAATCTAAGAACCTAACAAAGAGAGGTTTCATACCCTCGGTAGGGATAAGTTCCGCATGTTTATCATGTTTGTCGTTATACTTATCTTGAAGCAGCACTTTTGAAGAGATGCGACCCAATGTATCCAATTTGAGTATAAACTTACTGTTTTTTACCGTTACCAATGTATTTAAATCATTTGCAGCCATCATCTTTGTAGCTGAACTTTCATGTTTAAGCGTCTCTTCTACTTTTTTTGAAGTTTGAGGTTGACTAGAAGCCTGTGGATTTTGAGTTTTACTCTGCTCTACTTTTGCCGCTTCAGACGACTGCTCAGGTGGAAAAATTGCCGTATATGCTACGAAAAACAGAACTGAAAGCACTACTGCTATCATTAGTCTTTGATTTGGTGTCATTTTCTCTAACACGATTTACCCTTAAAAGAAAAATTTTTTATGATATAAAAACGGTTTTTTTTATTTGGAACCAACCAATATTTTATAGAATCAACCCCTATTTTTGTGGGCTTTAATGACAGTTTATCGAGTAACGGATACTCTATGCCACCGTCAAATAATTGATTACAACGCGCTATTCTAGTAAAAGTGTGGTAAAAAGCACTTGAAATGGAGTTATTTTCGAAATGAATTCTTGCATATTCGCTACAAGATGGGTAATACCTGCAATTTCCGTATGCTACAAGCCTAAAAAATTTTTGATAAAGCCACAGTAGCTTCAATAAAAACGCTCTTATCATATAACTTCTTTCATGATTGCATTTGAACGCTTTAAAATTTTTTCAAAATCGCTTTTGAGTTTATTGTGAGTTGCTTCATTGATTGATTGTTTTGCTACGAATATGTATGTACCGCTATGAAGCGAATGTGAGAATTCAAGAAAGAGAGCTCTAAGTCTTCGTTTTGCTCTATTTCTCTTTACGGCATTACCGATTTTTTTGGTAGCCGTAAAACCTACTTTATGGATCTTATCGGCAGGAAGAAAAAAAAGCACTATATTTTCAGAGTGAACATCTTTTCCCTTTCTATAAATGTACTGAAACTCCTTATGAAGTTTTAGCGTATAGAAATTCCCTAAACTGACAATTTTTTACGACCTTTAGCACGACGACGGTTAATTACGTTACGACCGTTTTTCGTTGCCATTCTTGCTCTAAAACCGTGAGTTGTTTTTCTCGGCTTACCATGAGGCTGGTATGTTCTTTTCATGACACATCCTTCTTTGAAATTAAGTTGCGAATGTTACAAAAAAGTTACTTAAAGTGCGGTTAATATCTTTTTATTTGCTTAAATAGTCTTTGAGAGTTTCACCGCGAGACTGTCCTACTGCATAGGCAATATCAAAAAGTTTCTCTTTTTCTCCAACATGACAGTCTCTGCACTCTTGTATAACATCATGTTCTCTTACATTTGGCTTGTTTATCTTAGCCATTGTATGACATGAAAAACAGTCGTCTCCGCACTCTGCCATGCTGTTTGGATCAGTACGGTGGCAGTTTATGCATGTAAGCATCGGTTTATGTCTTAAATCTTTATCTATAGTTGCAACAAGCTTCGGGTGACATGTTAAACAGTCTCCGGTACAGCCAAGAACCGAAGTCACAAAGAAAAATAGAAAGGTTAAAGCTCTTATGACAAAAGTAAATCTTCTCATAATTAAGATACTTTTACCTCTATTTCACCATCTTTTATATCAAACTCTACATTTGATCCCTCAAATACTTTGCCCTCAAGTATCAAATCTGCAAGCCTGTCTTCAACTATCTCATAGAGTGCTCTCTTTAGAGGTCTAGCACCATAAACCGGATCAAATCCGGCTTCAGCAATATATGCTTTTGCACCGCTGCTTAGCGTTAGAGTTATATCTCTTGCGGCTACTTTTTTAGCTATTTCGCTAAAGAAAATATCTACGATACCCACTATCTGTTCACGCCCAAGCGCATTAAAGATAACAATATCATCCAGACGGTTTAAAAATTCAGGTTTAAACGATTGTCTTAACTCTGACATTACCATCTCATGAAGCTTTTCTGAGTTTTGGTTGTTTATAATCTTATCACTCGCTATGTTGGAAGTTAAAATTATTATCGTATTTGTAAAATCAACAGTAACACCTTTGTTGTCCGTCAACCTTCCATCATCCAAAACTTGCAATAAAATATTAAAAACATCAGGATGCGCTTTTTCTACCTCATCAAAAAGTATAACGCTGTAAGGCTTTCTTCTTACCGCTTCTGTTAGTTGACCGCCCTCTTCATATCCGACATACCCGGGTGCAGCTCCTACAAGACGAGAGACGGAATGTTTTTCCATATATTCACTCATATCAATTCGTATCATGGCATCAGGAGAGTCAAATAGAAATTTAGCCAATGTTTTTGCTGTTTGCGTTTTACCTACTCCGGTAGGTCCTAAAAAGAGAAAACTTCCAATCGGTGCCGTTGCGTCAGAGAGTCCTGCTTTGTTTCTCTTGATTGCTCTAGCAACAGCATGCGTAGCCTTGCTTTGACCGACAACCTCTCTGTTTAACTCATCTTCTACATTTAAAATCTTATCTTTATCCGCTTGAAGCATCTTCTTAATCGGGATTCCCGTCCATCTTGAGATAATCGAAGCAATTGCCTCTTCATCAACGCTATTTTTGAGAAGCGTCCCCTCTTTTTGAAGATTCTCCCAATTCTCATTAATCTCTTTCTCTTTAGCAATAAGTGCAGGAATTTCACCATACTCTATCTCAGCAGCACGATTGAACTCTGCAGAGCTTTTTGCAACACCGGCTTCTCTTCTCTTTGCCTCTATCTCATTTTTTATGCTTGATATCTTTCCAAATACCTCTTTTTCATTTGCAAACTGTGATTCTAATCCTCTGACTTTCTCTTCAACATCTGCCAACTCTTTTACTATCTCTTCAAGTCGCTTTGTGTTTGCTGCAGACTCTTCCATTTTTAGAGCCTCTTGCTCAACACGGAGTTCTGATTTTTTTATCTTTGCATTGCTTAGCGCATGAGGCTCAGACTCTATCTGCATCTTAAGTTCAGCCGCAGCTTCATCGATTAAGTCAATCGCTTTATCAGGCAAAAATCTATCTGCAATATATCTGTCTGAGAGTTTTGCAGCCGCCACTAAAGCACTATCCGTGATAGTTACATTATGGTGAGTTTCTAGTCTCTCTTTGATACCCCTTAGAATCTGCAAAGATTGATTTACACTCGGTTCATTTACGCTAATCGGCAAGAATCGTCTTTGAAGTGCCATATCTTTTTCAAAATATTTTCTATACTCTTTAAGTGTTGTTGCTCCGATTGTGTGTAGTTCACCACGAGCAAGTGCAGGTTTTAAGATGTTTGCGGCATCCATACTTCCCTCACTTGCACCTGCTCCAACGATGGTGTGAATCTCATCTATAAAGAGTATGATATTTCCGCTCTTTTTAACCTCGTCTATAACCGATTTGAGTCTATCTTCAAACTCGCCTCTATATTTTGCACCGGCGATAAGCGCACTCATATCAAGTGCAATTACCTTTTTATTTTGAAGCGATGTTGGAACTTTTCCATCGCTGATTCTCTGTGCAAGTCCCTCAACCAAAGCAGTTTTACCGACTCCCGGTTCACCTAAAAGCATAGGATTATTTTTTGTTTTGCGGATTAAGATCTGCATCATACGTGTAATCTCTTCATCACGTCCGATAACTGGAGAGAGTTTCCCCTCTTTTGCTTCTATAGTCAAGTCAATACCGTACTTTGAGAGTGACTCTAACGTCTCATCAGAACTTTGAGAGTTTATCTTTGCTCCACCGCGAGAGCTCTCTAAATTTTTTATAAGCTCTGAGGTATCTATATATTTTTTTAGTAGGCTTAAAAATGGTTCACTCTTTATATTTGCCAGAAGGTATGTATCTACAGCCAAAAAAGAGTCTCCGCTTTTTGTCATATACCCAATGCCGTTTTCAAGTGTTTGAAGGAAATTTCTAGAGATTTTAATACTCTCTTTTGTCACGGATGATGATTTTGGAAGCTTTTCGCTAATGCTTTTTACATCTAGCTCAACCACCGCTTTACTTACTCCCATCTTATTAAACATCTGATTTAAAACAGAGTTTGAGTTTGTAAGCTGTGCCCATAAAAAGTGAATCGGCTCAATCTCTTGATTTTTGTTATAGAGTGCCAGTGAAAGAGATGACTCAATCGCTTCCGTCATGTTGTTTGTTAGTTTTTCAAAAATATTATTCATTCATAAATCCTTTATTGTTTATATGAAAAATTATAGCAAGTTGAGCGTAACTATGTCAAGCTATTTTAGTCCAATCATCTTAGGCTATAAAAAACTTTTTTGTCTATACCTATTTAACATACTATCATTTCCAGTTACGCCGCCACTGTGTACATAGAGTATCTCTTCATCCGTTTGCTCAAGCAGAGAGATCCATAAGCTTGGAGAGTAGATAAGGTCAAACTCTATTTTATTTTGTAATAACTTCTGCCATATATCTAAAAATTCTTTATAGGGCTTAGCAAAATGATACTTCTTTTGTGGTTCTAAAATTATTAAATTATCCGGTATCTCGCAAAGTGCCGACATCTGCTCTCTCAAATATGCGGCATCTCCCACGCATGGCGTTGTATAAACTCTATATTCGCTAAGCGTCAAGGCAAGAAAAAGTGCCGTTGTTCCGGTACCTGATGGTGTAGCTAGAGATCTAACACTTATATTTGCTTCTTTTATCTCTTTCGCGAGAACCTCAAGTCCCTCTTTCGCTTCAGCTACAGCTCCGCCTTGATCTATGATAAATGTTTTTTCATCAAGGTTAAATCTTAGTGAAGCTATAAAGTCTTTATAAAAATTGTGTTGTATCTCAACATGTTTCATGCCAAGCTCTTTTGCATAGTAAAAGTTGCCGCAATCTTCATCTTTGAGAGTTTGGCTTAGAGGTTTTGTGTAGTATGTAAACTCCCATCCCTTACTCTTGCACATTGCTGCAATTGCAAGCATTGCATTGGACTGTGTTCCGCCGTAAGAGATGATTTGGTTGAGTTTGCTTGAAGGAGTTTGTAGAAGTGTGTAGAGTTTACGAAATTTATTTCCTGCTAAAAAGGGATCTACGAGATCATCCCTTTTAACATAAAATGTTCTTCCATCTAAAAATATTTTATCGATTTCAGATGGAATTTTTAAAGAACACTCTGCTTTAGAGAGCATTTACTTTTTTATAACTGCTTTTTTTTGCAGTTCTTGGATTCTAGCCTGCATAAAAGTTTTAAATTTTTCCATTTTTAATCTTTGCTCTATAAATGATTTAACTTCAGGAAAACCTTTTGTTGTTTTTGCCTTTTTATCTTT
>CAIUZU010000413.1 GCA_903903705.1 uncultured Helicobacteraceae bacterium | reverse complement strand
TTGCGATAACAGTTGAAGATAGCGTTGTTTTATCGCCATATATCGGTGATTTGGGTAGTTTATCGAGTATAGAACATTACAAATCGCACATAGAGACGCTAAAGAGGATTTATGATTTTACTCCCGATGTCGTTGTCTGCGATAAACATCCAAACTATGAATCAACAAAATATGCGAAAGAGTTAAAAGCTGAGAATGAAGAGATAGAGTTTTTACAGGTTCAGCACCATTACGCACACATTTTGGCAACTATTGGTGTAAACGGTATTACTTCAAAAGTGCTGGGTGTGAGTTTTGACGGAACAGGGTACGGCGATGAAGGCAACCTTTGGGGCGGAGAGTTTTTTGTATGCGATAACAGATCTTATGAACGGGTAGGGCATTTTAAATATTTTAGACTTCTTGGCGGTGAGAAGGCGATAAAAGAACCTAGACGAGTTGCACTTAGTTTTTTGTTTGAGATATATGGAGATGAAGTGTTTAAACTGAGCAATCCTACAATTAACTCTTTTTCATCTTCCGAGATTAATACGCTTTACACGGCATACAAAAATGGGCTTAATTCGCCGCTATCAAGCTCATGTGGGCGACTGTTTGATGCGGTGGCATCTATCTTGGGTATTATCCAAATTTGCAGTTACGAGGGTGAAAGCGGTCTGCTTTTGGAGAGTTTATATGATGAGAATATTTTAGAGTGCTATAAATTTTGTATAGAAGATAATGAGATAGATTTTAGTCAAATAGTAAAACAAATTTTAGACGAAAAAGATGTACATGTAGCGGTTTCAAAATTTTTCAATACGATAGTAGAGATTATTTATCTGATGCACAAGAAGTATGATTTGCCTTTGGTTTTGGGTGGCGGAGTGTTTCAAAACAGAGCGCTTTTAAGGTTGATTATGAGAAAAATTCCTGATGTAATTCTACCTGAAATGTTTGTTAGTAATGATAGTGCAATTGCCTATGGACAGGTGATTGCCGCACTAAAGCTCAAAACTCTTTGACATGTAAAGCTTTATGTCGCTTGTTTTTAGTTCATAATTGACAAAAAGCTCATTTGCCAAAACACCTTGTCCTAGAAGCATATCGGCACCATCTTTACAGGTAATGTTTTTCTCTTTTGCCATCTTTAAAAATGGTGTCGCTTTTCCGTAAATAGCATCTGCCACAAAAGAGGTGTTATCTAAAATTTCTTCCATTAATGCCAAAGGAGCAGGAAGATCTTCGTCTTTAAGTCCTGCGCTTGTCGTATTTACTACCAAATCGTATGAAGCAATTTTAAAATCACTCCATGTAAAGCAGTCACATCCAAGCTCTTTAAAGTAGGCTAACCTCTCTGGGCTTCTGTTTAAAACGCTTGTCTTTATGCCGTCTTGCATAAATCTTGAAGCCAGAGCTTTTGCCGTTCCGCCTGCACCAAGAACTAAAATATTTTTAATAGCACCAAACTCTTTTATGGCAAACATAAAACCGTCCGCATCCGTGTTATAGCCGATAAGGTTGCCGTTTTCATTTATAAGAGTGTTTACGACTCCGATTTTTTTTGCAAAGCCTCTTACTTCGTCACAAGCCGCATACGCCGCTTCTTTGTGAGGTACGGTAACATTTGCGCCGCTAAGGGAGAGAGCAAAAAAAGTCTCTCTGAGTTTTGAGCCGTCTGTTAGATGAACTCTTGTGTAGCAGGCTTTATAGTTTAGGTGTTTAAATACGCTGTTGTGCATAAGCGGAGAGCGTGAGTGTGCAACAGGATCGCCAAAGATGGCAAAGAGCTTCATTTAGTCTAAATCTTCAAGTGAAGCAACAAGTGCGCCGAGTTTATTTTTAACTTCTAGGTACTCAAGTTCATTTTGACTATCAGCCACAACACCTGCACCTGCTTGAAGAACAACTTTATCCTCTTTTACCAAAGCGGTTCTGATGGTAATTGCGCTGTCCATATTTCCGTCAAATCCGAAGTAGCCTATGCTTCCGCTGTAAAAGCCTCTTTTTAAGCCCTCAAATTCGGCTATAAGCTCCATTGCACGTATCTTTGGAGCACCCGTCATCGTTCCGGCGGTAAAAGTTGCCATAAACAGGTCAAACATATCTTTATCGTCTGCAATAGTTGCAGTTACATCGGAAACAATATGCATTACATGTGAAAAGCGTTCTATATGCATCATATTTTCAACTTTTACGCTTCCCGTCTTTGCTACACGGCTTACATCATTTCTGCCTAGATCTATAAGCATAAGATGTTCTGAGAGTTCTTTTGGGTCAGCCAGTAACTCATCTTCAAGTTCTTTGTCTCTTGCTTTTGTAGCACCTCTTTTTCTAGTACCGGCAATCGGGCGAAGCAGAAGTTCGCCGTTTGTGAGTCTAACCATAACTTCAGGTGAAGAACCGACTATGTTGAAATCTTCATACTCCATCAAAAACATATAAGGGGATGGGTTCTTGCTTCTTAGAATTCTGTAAAAACTGAAAGGATCTACTTTGATATTTCTTGTAAAACGGTTTGTCATAAGGATTTGAAATACGTCACCGCTTCTTATCATCTCTTTTGAATCATCAACCATTTTGAAAAATTGCTCTTTTGAAAATGCAAAAGTTCCTTTGTCATTCCCTACATTTCTCTTCATGTGGACATACTCATAAGATGTTTTAAGAGCATCTTCTACCATTTCAAACTTTTCGCTCATCTCCTTAAGAGTGCTTATGAGCGTAAGCTGATAGTTTTTATGAGAGTAGACCAAAATCATTTTAGGAAGTATCAGATCCAAATCCGGAGTATTGAGTTCATCTACCAAATTATCCATAGTAGAATGTAGCTTTGGCTCAAAAACTTTTACCATATCGTAACCGATATAGCCAATAAAACCGTCAACATAGCCAACTTTTAGCTCACTTGTAGCTTTTTTGTAAATTGACGTATCTATATTTTTATAGTAATTTTTTAAAAAAACAAACGGTGATTCATCTTTCGCATGCACTTTGCCGCCTGCAT
>CAIUZU010000412.1 GCA_903903705.1 uncultured Helicobacteraceae bacterium | reverse complement strand
TAAAAGGGAGTAGTCAAACTCTCTTTACTTGTAATAAACGTATGGGAAATTAGTGCAAAAACAAGAGCAAAGATTGGAAGTCCCATTCTAAGCGCTAACTTAAAACGGTATTCTCTCTCTTTGGTTTGCGGAAGTAACATTACAAATTTATAATATTTGGATATTAAACATCTAAATGTTTAACATCTTTAGCATGCGTTTCTATATAGTTACGGCGAGGCTCGACTTCATCGCCCATAAAGAGTGTAAATGTGTCACTGGCAAGTATTGCATCATCTATCGCAACTTGAAGTAAAACTCTATTTTCAGGAGTCATTGTAGTCTCCCAAAGCTGATCCGGATTCATCTCTCCAAGACCTTTATAGCGTTGAATATATGCACCTTTTTTAGCATAATCTGTAACACTGCTTAACACGTTAAGAACATCATCTTTAAAATCAAGATTCCACTCTTTTATTTTTCTATATACAAAACTAGCTTCTGCAAAATGTGGAGCAGCGAAAAGATCATCATTTATAAGCAATTCTTCCATTCCGTCTTTTGTTTGAACAAATATATGAATCGACTCTTCAGTAATACTTTTTGTTAAAATATTATTTCCATTTTGAGTTAAAAATTGTTCAACTTTTTCATACATAGACTTTATATCAAGACCTATTAAATCAGGATTTTCTATAAAATGACGAATCAGATCTACAAGTGCATATCTTCTCTCAAGTGCTTCAAGAGAACCTCTGTAGTGATCTACCATTTTAAAGTATGAGACTAAATCATTATGTCCGACACTCTGTTCTTCTAATGATTCAATACCGTTTTCAATAAGAAAATCATTCATTTGACGATCATCTTTGAAATAGATCTCTTTTTTACCTTTTTTATAACGGTAAAGCGGTGGTTGAGCTAGATATAAATACCCTTTTTCAATAACAGCGCGAAAATGGCGGAAGAAAAATGTAAGCAAAAGAGTTTGAATATGACTTCCATCAACGTCCGCATCGGTCATGATGATGATTTTATGATAGCGAAGTTTATCCTCGTTATACTCATCGCCGATGCCACAACCCATAGCAGTTATCATATTGGTAATCTCTTCAGATTTTAAAATCTTGTCAAGTCTTGCTTTTTCAACATTTAAAATCTTACCTTTAAGCGGTAAAATTGCCTGAAAAACTCTATCACGACCCATTTTTGCCGAACCGCCTGCAGAATCCCCTTCCACCAGATAAAGTTCACAAATAGAAGCATCTTTACTTTGACAATCCGCAAGTTTTCCTGGAAGTGTTCCAACACTCATGGAATCTTTTCTACGAGTTAACTCTCTAGCTTTTTTAGCAGCTTCACGCCCACGTGCCGCCATCAATGATTTGGCAACTATTGCTTTTGCTTCGATTGGATTTTCTTCAAAATATTTACTCAAAAGTTCATAGGTTGCTTTTTGCACTAAAGGTCTAACATAGGTATTTCCAAGTTTGCCTTTTGTTTGTCCTTCAAATTGCGGTTCAGGCACACGAACAGACACAACAGTAATTAGACCTTCACTTGTATCTTCACCGCTGATTTTTACATCTTTTTCTTTTGCTGCACCGTTTTGTGCGTTATAGTTTGAAATAACACGAGTTAAACCTGCTCTAAAACCTGCTTCATGCGTTCCGCCGTTTGGAGTTCTTATGTTATTTACAAAAGAGTAAACTTTTTCATCATAAGTATCATTGTACATAAGTGCTATGTCAAACTCTATATCTTCTATTTTTGAGCTAAAAACAAAAACTTTTGCAACTTCTTGCTTTTTATTTAGATCATTTACATATTGGGCAATACCACCTTCAAAGTGGTATGTTTGTGAAATATTTGTTCTTTCATCTTTAAAATTAATAGTGATAAACGGATTTAAATAAGCCAACTCTTTAAATCTTCGAGCTAAATATTCATACTCAAAAATTATAGTTTCAGTAAATATACTCGGATCCGGAGAAAATTCTATAGTAGTACCGGTTTTTTTAGTTGTACCAATTACCTTTAAAATTTCTTGCGGAATTCCTTTTTTAAAATCCTGTTCAAATATCTCACCGTTTCTATGAATAGTCATTTTAAGATCAGATGATAGAGCATTTACAACAGAAACACCTACACCATGGAGACCGCCGGAAACTTTATAAGTATCTTTATCAAATTTACCGCCGGCATGAAGAATCGTTAAAACAACCGTAGCAGCTGACATTCCCTCACCTGGATGCATATCTGTTGGAATACCGCGTCCATTATCAGATACTTTACATGTTCCGTTTTTTGTAAGGGTTACATTAATCGTATTACAGTGTCCGGCCATTGCTTCATCGATAGAGTTATCAATAACTTCATAAACTAAATGATGCAAACCTCTATGACCCGTATCGCCGATATACATACCGGGTCGTTTACGAACTGCTTCTAATCCTTTAAGGACTTTAATATTACTAGCGCCGTAATTTTCCATCTAATACTCCATTATCACTTTTGACATAATTAGGGCTATTTTATCTAATTTATTCTAAAAGAAAGTTTTACAAGCTAAAGATAGAAGATTAAGGAGTTATTTTTATGAGGGTTTGTCCCTTTAAATTATAAAGAGACAATTTAATTTTTTTAGATAACGATTGGCATTACTACAGTTTTAAAATTATTTTCATTTAAAACAAAAGGTAAATTACTTTCATTTAAACCGATACTAAACTCAGAGCTGTTGATACTGTTTAAAAAATCAAGAAGATATTTGCTGTTTATTGCAATAACAAATGGAGATGAAAAATTTGTTTCATAATTTATCTCTGTTTTTGCTTCAATATTGTCATCACTTAATGATTCAAAAACGATAGAGTTATTTAAAAAAGTAATTTTTACATCTGTAGAGATTGTTGTAATTTGTTTAATAGCCTCTATCATAGTAGCTTTTGGCAATGTCAGAGTTTTTGATACCTCTTTTGGAATTATTCTTGAATATTCAGGAAACTTTCCATTTATCAGTTTTGTAAAAAATGTATATTGATTTGAGTGAATAATTAAACTTGTTTCATCATAGTAGAGTTCTATATTGTCAAAGAAGAGTTTTTGAATCTCTATAATTGCTTTTTTTGGAATAATCATAGAAAGCTCACTGTTATTTTGATTTTCTATGCTAACAACTGCCAATCTTCTCGTATCTGTAGAAGCAAAATTTATATTGTTATTTTTTATATCAATCAATGCACCGTTTAATTCAAATTTAGGATTATTTGTATCGATAGCAGGAGTCACTTTTTTAAGAGATTCTATAAGCGAGTGTGAATTTATAGAGATTTGAGGTTTCCCCTCATATTTAGGAAATATAGGAAACTCTTTATAAGAAAAAGTAGGCAGTTTAAAATTTGAATTTGATTGAGATATGTACAGCATATCGTTTTTTACTTCTAGATTTATATTTCCATCTTTTAAAATTTTAATAATATCCAATAATTTTTTACCGTTTGAAGTAACTGTTCCATCTTCGATTATATTTACATTATCCGTATAAATCTGCAAACCTATCTCATAGTCTGTTGCTTTTACCGTTAGTTTTGAGTTTGAGGCATCAATCAAGATATGTGATGTAATCTGAGAAGTATCTTTTTTTTCTAGAAATGGTTGAGAGTGAATCAAGATATTTTCAATGATAGATTTTTGTATTGTTATTTTCATTGTAATCCCTATTTATTATATAAAATTATAGTATTAGTAGTAGGTGTATGTGAT
>CAIUZU010000411.1 GCA_903903705.1 uncultured Helicobacteraceae bacterium | reverse complement strand
TGACATACTTAACCAAGAAGTTCTAATCGGAGTAACCGAGTTTTTTCGTGGAACAGAATCTTTTGAAGCACTAAAAAATTATATTAAAAAGCAGCTTTTTTCTAAAGTAGAATATAGTGAATATCGTTTATGGAGCGTTGCCTGCTCAAGCGGTGAAGAAGCTTACTCTCTTGCGATATTGGCAAATGAGGTTTCTGAAGAACTGGACAAAAAGTTGCATATTAAAATTTTCGCCACCGATATAGACGATATGGCACTTGAGAAGGCTAGAATCGGCGATTATAAAGAGAGTTCTTTAAAATACGTAAAAAAAGAGTTGATTGAAAAGTATTTTATAAAATCAGAATACGGCTATAGAGTCGTAAAGGCACTTCGTGATCAGATTATATTTGCACATCATAACTTTTTAAATAATCCGCCGTTTATAAATATGGATCTAATCAGTTGCAGAAATGTTTTGATATATCTGAAATCTTCCACACAGAGCGATGTTTTTTCTATTTTTCACTATTCGCTAAAAAATGACGGATTGCTTTTTTTGGGATCTTCAGAGTCTACGCTTAGCAGTATAGACCTTTTTGTTACGCTAGATGGTAAATATAGAATCTATGAAAAAAAACCACAAGACAAACAGACTAAATTTCAAATACAGATTGTAAATAGACATCCAAAAAAACTACTAAGTTCAGGGGAAGAGAGTATGCAAAAATTGATAAATCCTATAGAAATAGAAAAGCATCTACATGATGATTTGTTTGATTATTTTAGTAGCGGTTGTTTGATCATAGATTGTGATTACAATATAGTTTATAAGAAGGGAAAGATCTCTTATCTACATTTTTCAGACGGAATTTTGAGTTTAAATATTTTTAACAATCTTGATAAGGTTCTTCACTACCATTTGCGAATAGTTATAAATCGTTTATTGGTCTCAAATATGAGAGAGGAGAGTAAGTTTATTCAAATGGAATCTTCCCAAGATGAGAAGTTTGTTAAAATAATCGCACAGCCTTTTTATGTACCCTCACAAAAGTCTATGATTTTAATAAGTTTTAAAGAGATAGAATTGGAAGAATTTCTTTTAAACGGAGCTATTTTACCCTCTCTTAGTGAAAATACAATAATATCTACGCTCTCTTCTCAAGTGGTAGAAGCACGTAATGAGATACAAAATATTTCCGATGAACTGCTCTTTTCAAAACAAAATATGTCAATGATAAATGTAGAACTTCAAGACTCAAATGAAAAACTCCAATCAACCGTTGAAGAGCTTGAAACATCAAGTGAAGAACTGCAATCTTCAAACGAAGAGCTTTTAGCTTCACTCTCTTCAAACAGAGAACTTCAAAATAAACTCTCTCTTATTTTAGAATCATCCATAGACGGAATAGTCGGTTTAGATATTCACTCCCGCCATATTTTTGTAAATGACAAGGCAGCTAAAATGCTCGGCTACTCTGCGGAATATCTTATCGGCAAAAGCAGTCATAGTATGTGGCATCATACAAAGCCGGACGGTTCTTATTATCCTGAGGAGGAGTGTCCTATTGTTCGTACTCTCTCAAGCGGTGAATCAGCTAGAGGAGAAGAGTTGTTTTGGCGTAAAAACGGAAGCTCATTTGCTGTTGAGTTTGTTCGCAGCCCTATTGTAGAAGATGGAAAAATTACCGGTGCGGTTATCAGTTTTCATGATATAAGTGATAAAAAATCACTTGAGCTGCGGTTAAAGAATGAACATGAGCAGATGCTTTTATATCTTGAAGTTTCAGGGTTGATAATTGTGATTTTGGATAAAAATGCAAATATAGTGAGTGTAAATAGGGCAGGTAGTGAGCTTCTTGGACTTAGCAGAGATGAGATAGTCGGTCTTAACTGGTTTGACAATTTCATTGATGAGCAGGTTCGTTTGGAAGTGAAGCAAGTTTTTAATGATATGATAAATGAAAAGATAGGTTCAATTTCACACTATATAAATAAGATTGTAGATGCCAATAAAACTGAGCATATTATTTCTTGGAACAATGCCATGTATAGAGATGAAAACGGCAATATCATAGGCATAATAGCCATAGGAAACGATGTGACTCAAGAGGAGTCTTTAACAAATGAGCTTAAAATAAGTAATCTCAGATATGAGCAAACATTTAAAACTGCACAAATCGGCATAGCACATGTAGGACTTGAAGGCTCTTGTATTGATGTAAATGATTACCTATGTAAAATGGTCGGATATACAAAAGATGAGTTGTTAAAACTTACATTTCAAGATATTACGCATGCAGATGATTTGGATAAAGATTTGGCTTATGTTCGCAAGCTTTTAGAAAACAAGCTCAACTCATTTCATGGAGAAAAACGTTATATTCACAAAAATGGGGATATTATCTGGGTTAGTCTTTCTGTTGTTTTACTGCGAGACAGTTCAGATAAGCCTCTCTACTTTATCTCAATTGTTCAAGATATCTCGCAAATCAAGCTGTTAATGCTTGAGCTGGAGTTGAAAAAAAATGAGCTTGAAAATGTTATTCGTTTTGCTCCAAACCCTATTATGCTTTATAATGAGGATGGAGAGGTACTGCTTATAAACGAAGCATTTGAAGAGATAACCGGATATATGTTAAAAGAGATGGCTACTATTGAAGCGTGGAGCGAAAAAGTACTGGGCAGTGAAGATGGGTTAGACCTTTTGGATGTTAAAGATCTCTTTAAAAACGGTGTTCGTGTAGATAAGGGTGTGAAAAATATAATAACTAAAGATGGTAAAGAGCTTGTTTGGATATTTTCTTTAGCACCGCTTGGAGATGTTTATAACGGTAAAAGAGCGATTATCTTTTCTGCTATGGATATTACCGAAGTTCAAAGAAAAGAGGAGTTGATGCTTGCTCAGTCTCGTCAGGCAGCGATGGGAGATATGATAGGGATGATAGCGCATCAATGGCGTCAGCCTTTGAGTGTCATATCAATGGTCGCAAATAATCTAAGAGTAAATTTAGAGTTAAATGAAGAGATCTCTTTGTCTGAGGTTTATAAATTGACAGATATTTTAAATGATCAGAC
>CAIUZU010000410.1 GCA_903903705.1 uncultured Helicobacteraceae bacterium | reverse complement strand
GTACGGATGCGATTGCTCAAATAAAATCAAGACCCGACATAAATCTTATCCTGTTGGATATCATTATGCCTGTCATGAACGGTCTTGAGATGCTAGAGTTAGTTCGTGCCGATAGCCGAATGGATCATATTCCAATAATTGTGTTAACAACGGACGAAACCAAAAAAGGTCAAGCGCTTGAACTCGGTGCAAACGGTTTTTTAATGAAACCGATAAGAAATGGAGATTTAACACAAAAGATAGAGTCGCTTACGTTTTAATAGATGGTTTTTCAGACTAAAACCTGCTCTAAAACCTCTTCGATTCTACTTACGGCAACAATCTCCAAAGAGTCTTTTACCTCTTTTGGGATCTCTTCTAGATCTCTCTCATAATTTTTCAGCGGAATAAGAACTTTACTCATATCAGCCTTGTGTGCCGCAATAAGCTTCTCTCTAAGTCCCCCTATCGGAAGAACGTCACCGCTTAATGAGACCTCTCCTGTCATGGCAATCTCTGAGCGAATCTTTCTTGAACTAAGTATAGAGGATATGACGCTTACCATGGCTATGCCTGCACTCGGTCCGTCTTTTGGGGTTGCACCGTCTGGAACATGCACGTGCAGATCATATCGCTTATAGACTTCGCTTGTATCTATAGCCACTCCATCCTCTTTCTCTTTTGGCGAAAGCGGTATATTGCTTGCATCAATTTTAAGCTTCTTAGTGTCTATCAATGTTTTTACAACGCTGTAAGCTATTCTCGCCGACTCTTTCATAACATCGCCAAGACTTCCCGTCAGCTGCATTTCACCTTTGCCCTTGATACGGATACTCTCGATTTTTAGAACATCACCGCCCACTGCCGTCCATGCTAAACCGTTTACGACGCCAACGACTGGAATCTTTGTCGTTTTTTCTATCTCAAATACCGTTTTATCAAAATAGTTTTTAAGATTTTTTAGAGTGATAGATACTTTTGTAATCTCAGGATGCTCTAATATCTCACGCGCAACTTTTCTTGACATGTCTGCAATACGACGACGAAGATTACGCACACCTGCTTCACGGGTATAACTGTGAATAAGCTCTTTTAAGGCAGGCTTTGAGATATTCACTTCCGACTTTCTAAGTCCATGTTTTTTAAGCTCTTGAGGAAGGAGATATCTTGAAGCAATCTCATACTTCTCTTGAGGCGTATAAGAACTTATAGTAATAAACTCCATTCTATCACGAAGCGGCGCAGGAATCTTGCCAACATCATTTGCGGTAGCTATAAATATAACTTTTGAGAGATCTATATTGAAGTTAAGATAGTAGTCTCTAAACTCCTTATTTTGCTCAGGATCTAAGATCTCCAAAAGTGCTGCTGTGGGATCTCCTCTTCCTGTTTTAGCCACTTTGTCAATCTCATCTAAAACCACTACCGGATTCATCTTTTTGGCATCAATGAGTCCCTGCACTATTCTACCCGGCATCGCACCGACGTAAGTTCTTCTATGTCCTCGAAGTTCATTGACATCTTCAAGTCCGCCGAGTGCGATTCTTATAAGCGGTCGCTTTAGAGCTTCGGCAATAGAGTTTGCAAGCGATGTTTTACCTACACCCGGAGGTCCGCTAAAACAGATAATCGCACCGGAACTGCTCTTCATGCCTCTAAGCTCCATAAGCTCTTTAACGGCAAAAAATTCGGTAATTCTCTCTTTTGGTTTCTCTAGCGAGAAGTGATCTTTATCTAGCTGATTTTGTACTTCACTTATTTTGAGCTCTTTTTTACTCTCGTGTCCAAAAGGAATCTCTAATGCCCAATCGAGATATGTCTGAGTCATAGAAGCGTCAGATGAATCAGGATGCATGCGTGAGAGTCTTTCTATCTGCTTATGAACCTCTTTGTAAGCTTCAGCACTCATCTTCTCTTTTTTGGCTTCAATCTTTTTACGATACTCCTCTATCTCTTCTTCTCTTGAAGTGTCGCTTCCAAGCTCTTTTTGAATCTGCTTTAACTGCTCTTTTAAGAAGTACTCTTTATTGATTTTCTCTATATGCGTATGAACTTTTGAACGAATCTCTTTTTGGAGTTTATTTGCTTCTATTTCATCGATGAGATACTCTATGAGATCTAAAAATCTCTTCTCCGTATTTGACTCTACAAAAAGATTATAAGCCTGCTCTTTTTTTAGTTTAACCGTAGAGCAAATAAGATCTATAATGCGATTGTAGTCATGATTTTCTTCTATCGTTCTAAGTAAATCGGGAGGAAAATAGTTGCTTACGGTTGAGAGCGTTCTTACCTTTTCACGTACTATTTCAAGTATGGCATCCACTTTTAAAGAGTTTACACTTGTCGCTTTTATGACATCTACATGCGCTATAAGCGGATTATCCGAAACTTTAGATAAAACCTTAGCACGAGCAAGCCCCTGAAAAAGAACCTTGACTCTGCCATCAGGCAGTGAGACTTTTCTCATGATAGACCCGACAACACCTGCATTATAGAGCGAGTCAAACTCTCTCTCACCCTCATGTGAAGGTTTTGTAGGGCATATTATGACTAATGAACTCTCCTCTATCGCTTTTGCGGCTGCCTTAATATTGCTCTCATCGCTTAAAAAAAGCGGCGCTATCATAAATGGATATAAAAAAAGCTCATCCTCCGCAATTACGGGGATATCCGCCGGAAATTCACTATAATCACTTAGTTTCATTTTTATCCTCACCGCTTTTGTCCTCTGAAGAGGAATTTCTTGATACTACGCTTTTTGTATCAGGTATCATAAACTCATACCAGCTAGAAGTGCCGTCTCCCTCAAACCATGAACGATACCATGGAGCAACTGCTCTATCTATCTCATCTGATACTATCCACGGCTGCGGATTTATACTTTTATAGTAGTCGGCACTTTTTGGCTTATCAAGTCTGTCATAGAGATCTGCTATGCTCTCATTAAGCGCAAACTGAGCAAGATAAAGGCGAACAAGCATTGTGTTTACGACTTCAGCGTACATGGAGTTTGGATAACTTACTTTAAATGCTTCGCCGCCGACTATCGCCTCATCTATAAGTGCCTGATCACGTCTTGGATGCGGAAGAGCCATATATTTTGCTTTTATTTTCAAAAACTCGGCTTCCTCTTTTTCGTTTGGTGTTGCATATCTTTTTATATACTCATCCAAAAAATGCTC
>CAIUZU010000409.1 GCA_903903705.1 uncultured Helicobacteraceae bacterium | reverse complement strand
TTGAAAATATTTTTTATAAAGAGGGGTTTAAGATATGAAAAAGAGCTTGAGTATAGGGATTCTTTTAGCTATGTTTGGTTTTTCAAATTGTGAAGCAGTAGAAATCATTAATGCTGCAAATGCAAAAAATTTAACAATAAAATCAACTGAAGAAATGACAACAAAAATACTAAATAGCGAGAATGGTAAAAAAGCATATGAGCTATTAACAAAAATTATCGATGAGAATATTAAGAAAATTTCAGAGGGTGGTTTCTATAATATTTATAATTTGAACACAATATCAACAGGTAAATTAAAAGATGTTGAAAAAATATTACCAAATAAAACAGAATTTGATATTTTAAAATCTATTGTCGAAAAAGAGCTTATCAAGAAAGGATATAAAGTTGAGCGAGGACAATATGACTTTCCAGGAAGTTTAAATTTTATAATTGCATGGTAAAAAAAATAAATACGGCAATAATTCTATAAAGTATATAGTATATTGCCACACGATATTTACTGAAAAATCTTTAATACCGCAGTAGGCGAACCGCTATTAATAGCCTGCACCGTTGCCGTGGCGGTATTGCTTACATTTGTAGTAAGAGCTTTCTCCACAAAAGCACTTTCAATTCGTGAAGCCGTGTCATTTTGTCCGTGGCTTTTTAGGTAACTTGTATACTCTCTAACTGCTTGAGCAACTGCTTTAGTTTGACTGTCCTGTGCTAATTTGCTCATTGCATCACTTGTACTTGTCGCAAACGATAAAGTTAAACTAGGAGTAGAAAATCCTATCCTCTCTGCACTGTAGAAAGGTACTCCGTTTTTAAGCAATGTAGGAACTGAACTCGTTAAAGATACAGTATATTCACCGTTGTTGCAAGTATAGGTATCGTTGTTACCGCCGTAGCTGCATTGATGGATATCTACTTTTTTTACCGGAACTTCTTTTATTGCTTTTTTAAGTGCATTGAATGCAATATTTTCTATATCCGTTGCATCCGGATTGTTAAACTTGTTCATGTGGCTTATTGCTCTGTCTGCAATAGCACCCGAATAGTTTAGAAGCGTAATGATCTCTTGAAGTTTTGCGACTTGAGAACGCTGCATTTTACCCCTTGTGGATGCTTTAGCTTCGTTGAACGCTTTTTTATTGAGATCTATTATCTCATCATCATCGTCTGCATAGTAGTAAGATGTGCCGATATCTTTATTGGTCAAGAAAAAAGCTCTTCTATCCCATCCGTTATCTCTTAGCTGCATTAAGACATACGGCACCGGATTGATGCTTATACTCCAATTGCCGGTTTTACTCTTGTTGATGCTTTGGGTCACGCTTCTTGTACTGGTAAGAGTATCGGTAAGCGATTGATTTATCGAATTCTCGCTGCCTTGGTTTTGGGTAAGAGATTTTGTATCGCTTTGGTTAGTGCTCTTTTGCCGCTGCTCTCTTGTCGCTTCACTTTGCTGATCTTGCTTTTGAGTGTTGTTGCTTATATCTGCGTAAAGCAGGTTAATAGCGATTGCACTTAGTATTAATATCTTCTTCATCCGTTTTCTCCTTTATTTTTTTATTTCCGGGCTGTTTATGCCTCTTAAGATGTAATTTTGAATGTTAATAGATTCAGCCGTTTGCGCATAATTACCCTTAACGATAAGGCTGTCTGTTGCCATAACAACATCTACTACCGTTTCGGGAGATATTTTTTTCTTAGCACCGTCAGAAATCAAGTATACTCCGCCGTAGGAGTCTATTTCTATGTTTAACCCCATCTTTGATAGTCTCTTATTCTCTTTTTTAAGCTCCTCTACCTCTTTGTTTAAAGTAGCGATATCTTTGCTTGTGCTGCTTTGTTTTTCAAACTCTTTTTTTAGATTTGAAGCCTCTTTCTCTTTTTTCTGTTTCAATTCCTTGTTTTCATTAGATAGTTTTTTTATCTCTTCTTCAAGATTTTCAACATCGATGTCTTTGTCTTTTTGCTTTTCAATCTCTTGTGGTTTGTTTGCAGCTACCGTAGTGTCTTCTACGGTATTAAATCTTGCCGCTACTATAAGAATTACAAAGAGTATTAGCAGAATATCAACGAACGGCGCTATATTTATGGGATTAGTGTGTTTTGACATCGTTGCCATGAGCAATATCCCACATTTTTAGTGTTTCATCTATTTTGGCATTAACAGAGTTAAAAATAAATGTGCCTATAATCGCTACTATGATAGAAACTGCTGTTGACAACAGAGGCAGTGACAACGATGATATAAGTGCTTTTTGTTCAACCTGTTCAATTGCCGATAGAGTAACCATTACTCCTAAAACCGTACCGAACAATCCTATATAAACCGCGTTAGAGACAATAGAAAATAAAAATGTTATTTTCTTATTTAGCTCTATTTCTAACTCTGTCTTGTTCTTAAAACTCTGTAGTTGCGACCTTAGCATTGAAATGGCTCCGCTGCGGTTAATCGCAAGATATATAATCGTAACCATTGAAATAGCAAGCGTTGTCATTATTCCTGCCTCAATAGCGAACTTAATCTGTTCTAAACTCATGTGTATACTCCTTTTGTGTTTTTAGAGTTTTTTATCTCTCTATTGATATTCATAATTTTTTTGATTTATTTTAAAAATGAGAAATAGATACCCCCTTTTATAAAGGGGTATCTATTAATTTGAAGAAGAGCTTATAATGTCGTACATTCTCTTTACGCCAGGTAAATTCAATATTGTCATAGCTTTATCATCAGGATGCCCATCGCTTCCTAAAATAATAAATAATTTTAGGTGTACACTATCGTCTTTTTTAGATAAAAGAGTTTCTACGATCCATTTTGCAGAATTTTTAAAATACTCCGCCCAAAATCTACAATTATTATATTCCCCATTAATTTTAAGCCCTTTGCCAAAGTCGAGTCCTACTATGTCGTTTGCAGCAAAATAAGCTTGAACAAGCTGCACACTTTGCTTAGAATTTAAAAAGTTAATAATATTTTTAGCTTGTGTCATTGAAGTCATATTAGATTTTAAATTCATCTTGGAAGTTTGTAAATCTAAATTTCTAATATCAAGATTACCATAAATATTACCCTTGGCATCTATAAGCGCCTTTATAGCAAGCACCTCCATACCGCCATATCTTGTATCACTCATTTTATTGTAGTATTCAGGATACACCCATGTATGAGCATAGTATCTCGCAAGATTTTCACCTTTAGCCATATATACACTACAAATATTTCTACCGTGTACATTTCCTGCCCAATCTGTGCGTTCTGCTCTTTCTGAACTATGCAAATCTTCAATATTCATAAAACCTTTAGCAATCAAAGAGTTGTTTTTTATCTGTATTAGCACATTTTCATTATACTTCGCAGGTATATTGTTCGACATCGCATCGACAAATTTAATATAATTTCTCCAATACCCGTTATCAGGTCCTTCACTGCATTTATCAATTTCTAGCTCGCCGTACTTTTGCCCGTTAGTAATGACACACTTAAATTCTTCAGGCAGTTTAACGATTTTATCATTTTGGATTTTATAGCAGTTTTTACGCATACTTTTTATTTTATAGCCGTCTTTAGAGTCCTTAATCCTGCCATTAACCCACAAGCAGTTATTATTATCTACATCACTAGCTCCTCCTGTCGCTTGTCCGACCGGCCATACTAACTCTTTTAAACTTTTATTTAGAGCCATTGCCTTTTGTTCTTCAGAAATATTAGAGCTATTTACTTGCCCACTAAAAGGTTGTGGTGGAGTTACGCTACATCCTGTAAATACACTTGCCATAGTCAATAAACCTAATAAACTTACAACTTTAATCATCTTTCTCATTTTACATCTCCCGCAATGTTATTTTTTTGGCGATAAACGACAATTCGGATCATTTGGATTGCCGGAGCATTTACCTAATTTTTGCATACTTTCAAGTGCACCGTCACCTTTTGATAAAAAATCAGAAGTGCTCTTAGCTGCATCTTCAATTGCAGCGTTCATGCTTGCACACCCTGTAAATACACTTGCCATAGCCAATAAACCTAATAAACTTACAACTTTAATCATCTTTCTCATTTTACATCTCCTGTATTTTTTTAAATAAACTACCCAATCCGTAAAGACGGATTGGAACTATGGTTAAAACATAAAGTACGCTTTGACAAGCGCGTTTCTTTGTTCAAGGTCTTGAACCTCATTATAAGAAGCCGCGATGTTAAACCAAAATTCATCCGTTTTGTAGAGAAGTACTTCGACATCGATGCCGTTATTTTCAGCATCAGCTAAATAACTCTTTATAAAGAACCATTTGTTTTCATAAGCCATGCTTAAAGTCGGCTTTGTGATGGCTTCGTCATATATATCGCTATGTACAATACCAATTCCGATATTTACCCCATGTTCGTCAGGCACAACTTGAAATGTTTTGAAAATTGCACCTTTATACAATTTTTTATCTTCATCGATTTTCTTGAAGTTGAAATCACCCACCGTTAAAGTAGGTACATTAATTAAAGTAAATCCAGCTTCTACGGTGTCGTTAGAGCCTACGCCTGCATAAACTCTGCTTGCTGTATATGCAGATAAACTGCTGCTGATTACTAAACTCGCCATAGTCATTGATAATGTTTTTCTTAACATTTTGAATCCTTTTGTTTTTTGTTTTTGTGTTAAAATTTCAAGTGCTTAAAAAAGCACAACCTCTGCTTAATTCAGGAGAGATAAAATCTGTTTTTTGTCTCTCTATTGATATTCATAATTTTTATATGAAACCTTATCCGCTAGCTCCTGCCACTTTGTAAGCAACTTTTTATCATTCTTGCAAAATAGCCTAATCGCATACTTAATACTGTCTAAACGCCCGTAAAGATATACATGATCACTGTCTGTTAATTTTTCTACTGCCGGTAAGCTTGCATCTAAGACACTTATCATGTATCCTATGTTGCTTTTATTTTGATGAGTTACTTTTAAAAGTTTTGCAGCTTGAAACTCGCTTTTAAGCCTTTTTCCCTTGTGTTGTTCTTTTTTTGCCCAGTCCAAAAGAGCTTCCTTGTCGTAAAATACTCTTTTTAAAGTTGGATATTGTATTTCTTCAAATATCCCATCAAGTTTGCCTTTTTGTCTCCAATTACTCATAGTTTCATGAACTACTTTTAAAAGTTTTGCAGCTTGAAGCTCGCTAATAAGCCTTTTCCCCATGCGTTGTCCTTTTGTTTTGATTTATCTCTTATTCATAATTTTTCAGAAATTTTCAAACTTCTTATCAAAGTCTTTAAACTT
>CAIUZU010000408.1 GCA_903903705.1 uncultured Helicobacteraceae bacterium | reverse complement strand
TCCGGAGAGAGCAATGGAGAAACTTCTTGGAAGTGATGACGGTATTAAAATGCTGCAAGGATTTTTACAAGCGTGAAAACCTTACTACTTGCATGGTTGTTTCTATGCGCAACTCTGTTTGCCAACACAACAGACACAGCTAACATAGAGGGTTCTGCTCCCGTAGAAAACAGTATCTCTATTGAAGCAGAATCACCACGTGAGCTTCAAAAAGTACTCTACCTAAACTATGAAAAAATCCCATCAAGAGTTTTAAAAGGTGAGATTTTTACGGTAACTATCAAAACACTCTCTACAATTAAAAATTTTGCAGATATAACATATAGACTATCAAACTCAAAAGGTTTGAAACTTTTAAACAATGCTCCATCCAGAGAGGTAGAGTCCAAATACTACCATGAAACTTTTTATTTTATAGCTACCTCTGAAGATGCGTCTCTTCCGGATTTTACTGCTACATTGGTAGACAAAGGAAATGCCCGATATGCAACAACAACCCTCTCGGGAGAGAAACTAAATGTTATCTCGCTAAATCCAAAAAAAGATTTCTCAAATATAGTAGCAAACTCTTTTGATCTCATCGAATATAAAACTACAAGCTATGATGCATCGCGTAATATAGTGGTTTTTGTAGCCACCGCAACAAACTGTGACATCTCTGCTCTTAAATTAAACAATGTCTACAAACAGGGAACGGAGTCTATTACAGAGTCGCATCTTGACTCAAAAATCATATACTATGCAATCATAGATAAAAAAATAGAAAATTTGTCATTCTCTTATTTTAACTTGGTAAAAAACAAATTTATATCAATTGATATTCCTATTGTCGTAAATGATGACAGCGTTACTACTCAAAGTGATTTAAAGCCAAAAGATCAATCAAACGAAATAATAAAAATGAGTGTAGCAGCAACAATAGCTTTTCTTGCGCTTATTATGATTTTATGGAAAAAAAGTTATATCTACCTAATTTTTATTATTATTCCTCTTGCATATATTATCTATGTGGGCGTTCCATCTAAAGAGATTTGCATAAAGGCTGGGACTCAAATCCATCTTCTTCCTGTTACAAACGGAACAATATTTGAAACAACTTCCAAAGAGTACCGTCTGCAAAAAGAGGATGAAGTTAAAGGATGGATAAAAGTACAACTTGAGAATCAAAAAATAGGCTGGGTAAAAGATGAAAATATTTGCTCGCATTAGTTGGCTCTATGCAACGATAGTCATAATGGTTTCACTCACCATTATGATTTTAACTTTTAATATTTTGCCTAGAACACGCGGCAGAAAGCTTGCAGCATGGCTTATTAGAAAAACTGCATTTTTTAGAATTGAAGTAGAGGGGAAAGAAGATCCGGACGCACAAATATTTTTGATAAACCACCAAAGTGATCTCGACATAGTGATAATGGAGACGATTACTCCAAGAGATATCGCTTGGGTTGCTAAAAAAGAGCTTTTTAAAATACCTTTTTTTGGCTTAGCCCTCAAACTCCCACAAGATATAGCAGTCGAGAGAGAGAGCAAAACATCACTTATAAAACTTCTAAGGGATGCTAAAGCAGTTATTAAAACAAACCGTGTTATCGCCATGTTTCCCGAGGGTACACGCTCTACAAAAGGGATAATGCTTCCTTTTAAGTCAGGTGCAAAAATAGTGGCCGATTCAAATAAACTCCGAGTTCAACCCATAGTTTTGATGCAGAGTGCAAAATATTATAATATTAAAGAATTTTACTACAAACCGGGAAAGATAAAAGCTATCTATATGGAGTCGTGTATAGCAGATAAGAGTGATGAAAATTGGCTGAGTGATTTGAGAATAAAAATGCAAAAGGTTTATGATGATGAGCTGGCAAACAATACTAGCCATAGGTAGCGGCGGCTTTATCGGTGCCGTGCTCCGTGCTTATCTAAATGGCGTCATATCACACAAAATGCCGCACGAACTCCCTTTTGGAACTCTCGGAGTAAATCTAATCGGCAGTTTTATAATGGGTATACTCATAGCCTACTTTATGTATACGACTATTTTCCCACTGCATGTAAAATCCTTTTTAACTACGGGGATTTTGGGCGGACTTACAACCTACTCAGCATTTGCAATGGAGAGTTTTTTGCTGCTAAATAGCGGACAAATCGCTCTGGCTCTTGCAAATATCTCCTTAAACGCTTTTGGCTCTATCTTTATGGCAGGCGGCGGTTTTTATATAGTAAAATATTTTATGAGATAAAGGCGAAAAATGAAAATAGTTTTACAAATATTTCTGTTTTGCACAATTTTATACGGTGCAAACACTCAAGAAGCAAAAACAGAGGGTGAGATAAAAGTCATCCATGTTCTTAGCGATAAAAGCAATAAGTACGCTCCCGAAGACGGAAGCGCTTACCTTTTAAAGCTAAAATATATCTCTGAGGATTTTTATGAAGGTCTTCATTTTGGCATAGGAGCTTATGCAAACGGAGATACGGGTCTGACAAATTGGGAGGGTAAAAATAACGCTTTGGGGCTTTTTAGCCAACCAAAAGGAGACACAAGCGTTGTTTTTGGCGAGTTGTATCTTCGCTATAAAAACCAAACAACAGATGCGATAGTCGGGAGAGGGCTTTTAGATACGCCTTTAACAAAAATCAGCACAACCCTTACTCCAAATTTCTATGAAGCTGTTTTTTTGAAAAACTCTCTTAATGAAAATATTAGCCTCTCTCTTGGACATATAAATGCAATCTCTTTTGGCTCACAAGGCGCTACCGATTGGGCTTTAGTGGGAGAGCAGACGAAAACTGCAGGTGCTGCAGTACCGATGCAATCACAATCCATAAACGGAGTCGAGCAGACAAAATTTATAAGTATTGCAGAGGCGGCAGGGGGCGAAGATACCAAAGGAATGAGCTTTATAGGCTTAGAACACCAACTCTGCGATTTATTTTCATACAGAGCGTGGAACTACACGGCATATGATTTTGCAAATACTTTTTATATGGACACGAGCTATAAAACAGAACTTGCAAATGCAGCAAAACTATCTTTTGGCGCACAGCTCCTTGCTCAAAAATCTATCGGAAAAAATTACGGCAATATCCAAAACTCTTTTTTCATGGGCGGGTTTGAAGCAAAAATAGCAGATTCCATAAAGTTTCTCTCACTCTCTGTAAATAAATCAAATGATGCCGAGTATTTCAATGCGTGGGGCTCAGACCCAGCTTACACAAGTTCCATATTTTCAAGAAACGTTTATAGGCGCGATGTTTGGGCATACAAAACAGCCTTAGGGTACACCCTCTCAAGCAAACTTGGCTTTTTAGCTAGCTTTGCTTATTATGAAAAATCAAAAACCATCGGCTGGGGAAGTCTTGCGGCTGCAAAAGCGGCGTATGAGTCAGATTTAGCAATAAGCTATAAGCCTATAAAAAATCTTACGCTTAAACTAGTTAGTTTTATCAAAAGAAGCGAATATGATGGAGTTGCAACGGGTGAAAGAGCCGAAAAACAGATGAACAATATCAGCGTAATCACTTCTTATCTGTTTTAAGTTTGGCATACTAGATGATTTAGATTCACTCAAATCATAATAATCTCATCTGCACACCACTTTGCCAAATCCAAATCATGCGTTATTAGCAACATTCCCATTCTATCTAGATGTTTTATAAGCATATTCATAACCTCTAGCTGAATAACATTGTCAAGTGCGGAAGTCGGCTCATCTAGCAGTAGAAGATCTGGTTTCATAAGCATTGCCCGCAAAATTGAAGCTCTCTGAAGCTGTCCGCCGGAGAGTTCATGCGGAAGTTTTAAGAGCAGTTCATAATCAAGGTTTATGCTCTTTAAGTAGAACTCCAACTCATCAAGCTTTGCAACATCTTTTATCTGATTTAAAAGAGTGTAACTTGGATGAAATGAGCTATACGGATCTTGAAAAACCTCTGAACAAAATGAGCTTTTAAGGGAGCCACTTAGTGGTTTTAGATTTTTTAGTATCAGTTCAAAAAGCGTACTTTTTCCTGCACCGCTTGCTCCTACTACAGCTTTGATTTCACCTCTTTTTAGAGAAAACGAGAGATCCTTCAAAAGCAAAGACTCTTTTTTATAACCAAAAGAGAGATTTTTAACTTCTAGTACACTGCTCAAATATTAACTCTTATTTAGTGCTAAATACAATTTTGTAAGTTCTTTGTATAAATCATCAGGTTTTATAGTGCCGTTTTCTTCCAAAACCTTTTGCATCATCACATTATCTTCATATCCAGCCCAAACTTTGATATACGAGCCATCTTTATAGCCGTTATCTTGTCTAAACTGGTTTAGGATATTCTTTCCTACATAGAGTTTGTAAAGGCTCTCTAAGTTAAGTCCTGCCATAACAACCAAATCAAAAAAATCAGATATAAGTTTTTCAAGGTTTAACGTATCTTTTGAGAGCGTATCAAGCATAATGGATTCTATCTTTTGGATAATATCATCCTGCTGTGCAAACAAATTGTTTTTTGTATCTATTTTTACAAAGTTTTCCAACTTAGATATATTTTGTGCCAAATCATCAACCTGCCCTCTGCTTGTTTGAGAGTAGTTCTCTATTGCCAAACTCATTATAAAATGCCATACATCAACAACTTCTATCTGTAAATTAGCCCAATCTGCCTCTTTATCGATATTTTTCCAATGTTTCCATGAAAAACTATCTATCATCTCAGCACACTCCATGTAGATACATCGCTTCCAGTTGATAACTTTGCCGTTTTTTGTAATGCCCTCAGTCCATTTTTCTCCGTTTGTGGCTTCATTCAAGGTAGCCTGAAGTTGTAACATCAATAATATTTTATCCATTGTTTTGCTCTTTAAAAAATTTTCTCTATTGTACCAAATATGCTAAAATTACGCCAATTAAAACCGAGAGTTATATGAAAAGAATTAATTGTAGAAAATGTGAATATTATTTTGTTACATGGGAGCCGCAAAGACCCCACGGATGTAGAGCATATGGGTTTAAATCGCCTCAAATGCCGTCTTTGCTAGTTTTTCAAAGCAGTGGAAGCGACTGCACGATGTTTAAAGAAAAGAATTTTGCCAAATAATTTTTTTACCAAATCCCAAAGTATTATCCGTCAGCTTAAAGTAGCTGATTTTTATCTGCCACAATTTCGGACTCATAGCGAGTGCATAAGGAAAAGCTTTAAAATATAGCTTTTTCAACTCCTCATCTGCCAAGAGCAAAAACTCGCCTCTAAACTGAACTCCCTCAACTTTAGAAACTATTTTTGTCTCCAGAACAACAGTTCCTGCAACTTTTGGATTTTTTGTTATATTTTTTATGTGAGTTGTA
>CAIUZU010000407.1 GCA_903903705.1 uncultured Helicobacteraceae bacterium | reverse complement strand
CTCTGATCTTAATAATGGCAGGATGAAACGGTTTTTTAATATAATCTATTGCGCCTAAGTTTAAGCCGTACTCTTCATCCATTGTGTCATTTTTAGCAGTAACAAATATGATAGGGATGTTTCTTGTTTCCGAAGAGCTTTTTAATATTTTACAAACGTCATATCCGCTCATTTGCGGCATCTCAATATCCAAGAGAATAAGGTCCGGTTTTTCTTTGCTTTTTGCTATTTCAAGTGCTCTTTGTCCACTTTTTGCGATTTTAATTTTATAGCTGTTCTGAAGCAGATCCGATAAAATAGCAATATTTGCAGCCATATCATCGACTATTAAAACCGTAGGTATATACTCTTCTTCTCTCATACTTTCCACTCTTTCATAATGTTATATGCTTTGTCATAATCAAACTCATCCATCGCTTCCATCCATAATCCAAGTTCATAACCGTTTATTTTATCTTTAAGTCCGCTAAATAGCATCTGCTGATTTTGTGTTTGAATCATTGTTCCGATTTTAACATTTTTTAGCGTTTCTTGAAATAAATTTTGTAACTCGTCATCATTGAGAGTTGTTTCATGTGATACGACATTGGTATCCAAGCGCATAGCTTTGATCTCTGTTTTTAGTGCATCCATGGCACTCTGGAGAGCATCTATACTCTCTTTTGAGATAATAGAGCTTTTTTTATAGCTGTTGTATATCAAATTGCATATTGATGAAAGTGCTTTTGCTCCAATATTTCCGCTTACACCTTTTAGTGCATGGATAAGCGGTGCGGCAGATGGATCATTTTGAGATAGCAAAGTAGGCAAAGATGCAAACTCATTTTCTAATTCTATAAGGAATTTGGATAGGATTTTATGCAGCAGCTCTTTATTGGAATTTACTATATTCAGAGCATATTCAATATCAAGAATTGCACTATTTTGATCTAGTATATTTTTCTCTTCTTTCTCTGCAATGCTTATATACACATTGCACCATTTGGCTACGGTTTTAAGCATTTCATTGCTGTTGATCGGTTTTGGTAGATGATCATTCATTCCAATGCTAAGCACCTTTTCTCTATCTTCAACCATCGCGGCGGCAGTCAGAGCAATTATAGGGATATCTTTATTATGCTCTCGGATAACGGCTGTAGCTTCATAACCGTTCATGAGTGGCATCTGAAGATCCATGAGTATAATGTTGAAGTAGTTAGGTTTTGACAAAAACATGTTAACCGCCTCTTTTCCGTTATTTGCAACTACCGCTTCAATTTTTACTTTTTTAAGTATTGCAAGAGCTACTTCTTGATTTATTTCATTATCTTCCACCAGTAGAATTTTTATGTTGCTCAAATCAGGAAAATCTTGAACACTGCTTACATTTATCATATTTAGCTCATCTACTGTTTCTAACTTATTTTCATCCCATGAATCAATGCCCAATTCTATCTCAAAACTAAATGTTGAGCCGATACCTTTTTGGCTATCTGCGTTTAGTCTTCCGCCCATAGCTTCAACCAATCTTGTTGATATAGAGAGTCCAAGCCCTGTACCGCCGTATTTGCGAGTTGTTGAATTGTCTGCTTGAGAGAAAGGCGCAAAAAGTTTTGATATATCTTCGTCTGCTATACCGATTCCCGTATCGCTTACGCTAAAATTTATTACGGCACTATGTTCATGCTTCTCTTTTAGCTCAATAGATAGCGTTACATGCCCTTCATTTGTAAACTTTAGTGCATTGCTAAGAAGGTTTACTAAGACTTGATTCATTCTAAGCTCATCCCCAACAAGCAGTCTAGGGATTGTGCCTTTTAGTTCAAAAAAGAGTTTCAACCCCTTATTGATGGCATTTTGTGTAAAAATCATTTTTAGCTGAGAGAGAACATTTCCTAAATTAAACTCTCTATGCTCAATCTCCATTTTGTTCGCCTCAATTTTTGAGTAATCTAGTATATCATTTATGATACCAAGAAGCATTTTTGAAGAGCCGTGGATTTTTTGGAGATAATCTTTCTGTTTGGCACTCAAATTTGCATCAAGCATAAGTTCGCTAAGACCTAAAATAGCATTCATAGGTGTACGTATCTCATGGCTCATATTTGCTAAAAAATCACTTTTCGCAAGATTTGCTCTGTCGGCTTCCTCTTTTGCCTCTTTTAGAGCTTCCTCGTTTTTTTTCAGCTCAGTCAGATTTCGTCCTACTCCAAGCACACCCAAGATAGTGCCATCTTTATCTCTTACTGCTGTTTTTGTTGTCTGAAGATACTCTTTATGACCATCTATCGCAAATAGAATTTCTTCAAAATTTGTAAGCGGAACTTCTGAATGCATAGCATTTTTATCATGTTCTCTAAAAAAATCAGCTAGTTCTTTTGTTACAAAATCATAATCTGTTTTACCATAAATTTTTTCTTTTGGCGCTCCAAAAAACTCTTCAAAACGTTTGTTGCAGGTAATATAAACACCATCTGCATCTTTCATCCATACTAGATCCGGAATAGACTGCAAAAGAGATTCAAGCTGATTATTTAGGTTCGCCAGCTCCTCCTGTTCTAATTTTCTAGCCGTTATGTCTTGATGAGTTCCCGACATAAGCACCGGTCTGCCATCTTTGTTCCGCTGAGACACTTTTCCTCTGTCTAACACCCAAATCCAGTGACCATCTTTGTGCCTCATGCGACTTTCGCACGCATAGTAATCGGTTTCGCCATCAAAGTGTCTCTTAAGCATTTTTTTTGACTCTAAAAAATCATCCGGATGAGTATACTTTATCCAAGTATCTATGCTAATTGGGAAGAGCTCTTCTAATGTATATCCAATAATCTCCGCCCATCTCTCATTAAAAACAACATTGCCAATTTCAATATCCCACTCCCATGTACCTACATTTGTCCCCTCTATAATGGAGTCAAGCCTCTGTTTTTGAAACCTAAGATCTCTCTGATATCTTTTTATTTGAGTAATATCTCTGTGAACGCTTAAAAGATATGGTTTGTTTTCAATATAAATAAGCCTTACCGATACGCCAATATCTAAAATAACTCCCTCTTTTGTACGATGCTTTGTTTCAAAATTATCACCTTTATTTTCATAAATAAGTTTAATATGTTCTTGAATATCACTTTGCGTTTCAATCGCGTCATATTTGCTTATAGGTAGTTTTTCAAATTCATCAGCACTATATCCTAGTTGAACATGTGCTATTTCGTTGAATTTATAAGGCAGTTGCGTCTCTG
>CAIUZU010000406.1 GCA_903903705.1 uncultured Helicobacteraceae bacterium | reverse complement strand
GTGTTTCATTAAGATGTTGTACTAGAGGGTCATATCTCTTTTTTGTATCTTCATACCCTTTGTAGGCATAAACACCAAAACGGATTTCATCTTTTGCATAGAGATTGAGAGCAAGTAAAATAAGTAGAAAGAGAAAAATTTTCATTAAAATGTTATCACTTTATAATCGCTCTGAAGAGCATTTGTAAGCATCTCTCCTGTATGAATAGGATCTACTCCAAGTTCGTTTAATCTATCGGTTACGCCGTAATCATCGCTGCAAACGACGCAAACATTGAACTTTACGCCAGTTTTCATAACTGTTTTTACTCTCTCTTGAAGTTCGTCATTTTCCGCTAGGAGCTTTGCTGATGGTCCCCAGATCATGATAGTAGCTTCATCCCAGTAACCACGAGGAAGCATAACTGAGCCGTATAAAAGTATAAGTTTTTTTGCTACCTCTTCATCTGCGCTTGACCATACTATTAAAAGTTTGTTTTTCATTTATGCCTCCAGTGCCTGTTTCATGTCTGCTATGAGATCTGAAGCACTCTCAAGACCGCAAGATATGCGAATAAGTCCGGAAGGAACGCCGCAGGCTATAAGTTCTTGCTCATTTAACTGCTGATGAGTTGTTGAAGCAGGGTGTGTGATGATAGACTTAGAATCTCCGATGTTTACGACAAGAGAGTAGAGTTTAGTGGCATTTACTATCTTTGTTGCCTCTGCCAAGCTACCGACTTCAAAGCTTAAAAGCCCACTGCAAGCACCGCCCTCAAAATATTTCTGTGCGTTTTTATAGTTTGAGTTGCTCTTTAAGCCTGGGTAATTCACTTTTTTTACTTTTGGATGCGACTCTAAAAACTCCGCAAGTGCAAGAGCATTTTTTGAGTGTTCACGCATACGAAGAGAAAGCGTTTCTATCCCTTGAATAAACAGCCATGAGTTAAACGGAGATAAGACAGCTCCCAAATCACGAGCCAAAGAGAGTCTTGCTCTAAGAGTATATGGCGGCAGGTTTGTATCGACATAGACTAAACCGTGATAAGAAGCGTCAGGTTTGTTGAAGTGTTCATAACGAGGATTAGCTCTTAATTTTTCAACTAATCCTTTTCTCTCTACCAAAATTCCGCCGATTGCCAGACCTTGCCCAGTCGTATATTTGCTGGCACTATGAACCGTAATATCTGCTCCGTGCTCAAACGGACGGCATATTACAGGTGTTGCTACCGTGTTGTCTACTACGCTTAAAATGCCATATTTATCAGCGATAGCACTGATTGCTTCTATATCTGCCACATCAATGCTAGGGTTTGTAAGAGATTCAAAGAAGATTACTTTTGTTTTATCGTCTATAAGAGATTCAAGAGATGTCATGTCATGTACGTCAAAATATCTAGCCTCAATGCCAAATCTCTTGAGTGTGTGGGTGTTGAGCGTTAAACTGCCGCCATAGAGCTGTTTTGCACATACTATGTTATCTCCGGCTTCGGCAGCATTTGCAATAGCAAAAAAGATAGCACTCATTCCGCTTGAAGTAGCAAGTGCCGCTTCACCGCCTTCAAGCATTGCAAACCTTTTTTCAAAAACATCGGTAGTGGGATTATTAAGACGTGTATAGATATTTCCCAACTCTTTTAAAGAGAATAAGTCAGCCGCATGCTGCACATCTCGAAACTCATAAGCTGTTGTTTGATAAATAGGAACAGCCATCGTTCCTTGTGAATCTTTCGTATATCCACCGTGGAGTGCTATCGTTTGTAAATCCATATTAGTTACCTCTGTTTTAGCAATATTTACAATATTTTATCAAAAGGTAACTAAAAGATTATTTTATCAAGCCTTTTGCCCAGTCTTGCATGGTCTGATGGATCTCCTCTCTTGGAGGCTCCATAAACTCTATGATAATCCTATCTTCAAACTCGCAAACGGCTATACTTCGTGGTCGTACCGCTAAAACTTTTGTATTTGGTATGGATGGTCCAAAACAGAATATGATATTTTTAGCATCAATTAACCCGTCTACAATCTGCCCATCAAGAGCTTTTGTATGTGAGTAGTGATCAAATACAGCAATAAAACGTGCAATCGGATGACTCTCTATCTTCTCCCTTAGGTACTCAATCACTTCATCTGTGCTTGAAACACGCATCTCACTTTTAAATAACTCTAAAGTATATATCGGATACTTTTCCATTAAAATCGTTTTTTTCACTTTCTACTCCTGAATACAAATTTCTTTTTTTATAATATGAACTATCGTCTGATAGCTAACAATAGATACAATAATCGTTACCGCTGCTATCATTATATAAGATAAAAGCAGTAAAAATAGACAACTGTTTTCGTGATACATAAGCATAGCACTAATTGCCATCGCTGCCACGGGAAACACAAACGCCCACCATGAGATAAAAAACTTTATTTTTATAAAATTTTTGTACATAAAAGCAACCAGAATCGTAAAAAATAGAGCTAAATTAAAAAGCATAATGGCAAAAGTGTCAAGTACGCCAAACATTTTAAAGTAGGCTATAAAACCTACAGCAGGAGGTGCAATAAGTATAAAAAGAGTCGGCATAAATTTTACAGCCATCTGGTTATGAAAAATAATTCTGTTTAAGATTATAGAAAATAGAATTATCCAAAAAAATATTCCTACGCTAAAAAAGTACAGAAGCAGACCAAGATCTGCAAAACCGACTCCTGCAACAGGCACTAAAATATTTCCTACTATAGGTATAAACCATGCAGGATTTGAGTGATCTGGCTGTTGATTTTGATTTATCCAAAAAGAGATAGTATGCATTGTGAGGTAAAAATGCAGAAGTGTTGCCGGATACCAAAAAATGGCACTAAGGAGAGGAAAATTCTCTTTATATATGATGGCAAGCATCAGCATAGAAATAGAGATAGCTGCAAAAAAGCTTATCCTAATGGGATGTGAAAACTCATTTTTAACGGCAATCTTGTATTTTGAAAATTTTATTATGTAAATAATTGAGACAACGATAAAAACAATCGTAGTGATGTACATAAACACTTCGCCTACGATGAAGGGAAAACCAAGCCAAAGAGTTGCTTTTTGGTATGTAATTGTGAGTCCACTCAAGCCCATAACTACCGCAAACATCATGATTGGAAATAATTTTAGCCGGCTCTCACTACGAACAACTTCCATTTACTG
>CAIUZU010000405.1 GCA_903903705.1 uncultured Helicobacteraceae bacterium | reverse complement strand
TAAAATCCTTGAGAGTAGTCAATGTCAAGATCTTTTACAATCCCCAGAATAACGCTTGAGTGAACATACTCGGCTATAGTTTTAATCCCCAGTTTACGGGCAAAATCAACAATTGTTTCTACAACAAAGAGTGCATTTTTATCAACATCTATATTTTGAACCAAAGATCCGTCGATTTTTATATAATCCGCACTCATTTTAGTCAAATATTTAAAATTCGAGTATCCGCTACCAAAGTCGTCTATAGCTATCTTTGCACCGTATCTCTTTACCTCTGAAATGAACCTCTCAACTTTTACGAAATCCTCTATAGCATCAGACTCAAGCAGCTCAAAAATAACTCTATTTGATGCTTTTGAATGTTTCAATTTTTGCATGATAAAGTTAAACATTTCGCTGCTCATAATATCTTCGATAGAGAGATTTACGCTAAATTCAAATTCACTATCTTCAAATGTTTCAAACGCCTTATCGATTATCATTTTTGTTATGATATTATAAACTTTGATTTTTTTTGCAACAGGTATAAAAAGTGCCGGAGAGAGAATCTTCTCATTCTGATCCATCAATCTTGCCAGACACTCGTACTTTTTTATCTCTGATGTTTTAGAGTCTACAATCGCCTGAAAATATGGAAAAATTTTAAAATTTTCTACGGCATATCTAACTACCTCTGAAAGCTGTAAATTTCTCTCATACTGATTTTCAAAATTCATTCTATCTTCATAAATCCAAAACTTTGCACCCATATCTTTTGCATACTTTAGTGCCATAGAAACATTTGAAAATATATTTTTGTTCTCCTTGTTTGTAGCCGAACCTAATGTAAAGTCTATGTAGATATTGATATTTTGATATTCTATAACAATATTTTTTATTTTTTTGCAAAGCTCTTCTAGATACTCTTTTAGCTCATAAAATCCAATATTTTGAGGGATTACAAGGGCGAATTCATCTGCTGCGAGCTTGTAAATATTCTGTTTTGAGATGATATCTTGAAGATGCTTCCCCACTTTTTCGATAACATAATCTCCGACGATGTGTCCATAAAAATTATTAATCGTATGAAAATTATCTATGTTAAAGACGACCAGAGCAAAATGTTTATACTCATCCAGATCATTTCTAAGTCTATAAGTATTTGGAAGATTTGTCAGATGATCCGTAAAATATCTGCTAAAGAGCTTATTTCTGTACTCTTTTATAACAAGCTCTTTTTTTGTGCCCTGCAGATAAAGCTCATTTATAATCTCATCGTGAACACTTCTTGGGTCTACCTCTTTGTTTAAAGAATAGAGAGTCAGACATGTACTATGCTTATCGTTATGTGTGAGTAACACTATTTTTATATTTGGAAATATCTTGATAAGCTCACTTTTTAACGTTTGAACTAAAACCGTATTGTGCATAAAAGAGACTACATGTATTAACGTATTCTCTTTTTTTAAATTTTCCAGTTTTTGTATCGCAGAAGGAATATCTCTTGAAGATGTTAATGTGAAATTGTTTACTTCCAATATATTACTGTTCATATTCACACAACTCTCCCAAATTATTTTGCATCATTCTATCCAAAAAATATAAAGTAAATTTTAATCACACTTAAATATATGGCTCCTGCCTTGCGAGGGTTAGATGTAGCTTGTACCACTTTTCCAAAAAGCCTATGACCATTTTTTCTTTTTTAGTTGGCGAATGTAAAAGCTTTACTTGTGATATTTAAATTATTTATGCTTTGCAATGCTATTTCATGACTATTCTGTCGATCTAAAGATTGAAAAATATGGGCATATT
>CAIUZU010000404.1 GCA_903903705.1 uncultured Helicobacteraceae bacterium | reverse complement strand
GTAATTTTATCTGGTGCATGAGCATATATTTGTTAGTTCCAATTAAAGTATAATATCCGGCAATTTTACCATATATAGGAAGATTTAACTAATCAAACCTCTTTGTATATTTCTTCTCGAATAAGTACGGCATGTTCATTATTTATCAAAGTAAGTTCTTTGTCGCTAATATTGCACTGCAAAGAGACAGCTCTCTCTACCATTCTTTCTATGTCGCCATCAATGTCAAGAAAGATGACGGAGAGGTTTTTAAATCGTTTTAGAGTATTTTCTATCTGCCTCCACCATGCCAAAGCACTTCCTTTTTGGTAGGTGTAGATAATGACTCTCTCAGAGCGTCCGCAAGCTTTTCTAATGCGTTTTTCATCAGGCTGACCAAGATCTATCCAAAGTTTAATCTCTCCATTTAAAGCTTTTTGCCATAAATCAGGTTCGTCATCTTGCGAAATCCCTTTTGTAAATTGGAGTGATTCATCGGCATTAAGGACAAATGCAATCATTCGTACCATTAATCGCAGATCATTTTCCGATGGATGTTTGGCTAAAGTAAAGTTATGCTCCGCATAGTAGTTGCGATCCATGTCGGCAATGTTTAGTGAAGCCTTGTAGATGGTTGCTTTGATAGCCATAGTTTTTCCTTTTATTTATCTATATATGAGTTTGGCTAAATTTGTCTTTGTAGCTGCATTTTTTACAAAGCTCTTCAACAGCCTTAAATTCTCTAAAGCCCTCAATCATATCTCTGGCTCTTTTTGAAGCAAGTATGTCCTCAAGCGTAGTTTCATTTAGATTGCCCAGATCTATAACTCCCTCGCCGTCCAAACAGCACGGCACTACTGTTCCGTTTGCGAGTATGCCGATATGTGATTTTAAACCGTAGCATGTTCCATCGCTCTCATGTGTAGAGTTAAGTGATGGCCACTCAAAATAGCTATCAAAATGGAGCAGCACTTTTGAAGCCAAACGGATAGATTTGACTTTGTTTTTGTAAATTTCATTTTCATCAAGCGGAGTGTCAAAATGGGAACTTAATTTATCAAAGAGCATTCTATTGTAGTGGGCTTCACTGCATATATCATCAAGATTCCAAAGGCGGAGGTTTATAAACGGTTTTGGATAGTATTGCATTTTTTGTGAGCAAACGGCTAAAACAGCGTCAATATACTCATCAAATGTCATGTTTAGGCTATTTTTGTTGTAGCTGTTTAAAGAGATATTTAGTTGTCGGACTGCTTGATGAAATAGTATTTGGGTTTTAGTTTTACCAAGATAATAGCCGCTTGTCGTAAGCTCCACTTCAAATCCATACTTTTGGGCAAGATGGAGATACTCTTCTAGGTTAGAAAGCGTTAAAGGATCTCCCATCACATGAAAGGCAAGAGTTTTTGTATACGGACGCAGTTGCAGTAACACTTTTTCAAAAAATAGCAGTGACATTGTTTTGGATGAATTTACTTTTGGCGGACAGAAACTGCATGCAAGACCGCAAATATTTGTTACTTCTATATGAACGCGATGAAACTGCATGTAAACTCTGTGGTGTTAGATTATGTATGAAACTTTATCATAAAATTAATTAAAACTTAAAACAATTAGATAACTATAAAACAATAAGAAGGACAAAAGTTAAATCGGATAAAATTTGTCCGATTTAAAAATACTAGAGCGTAATGCGTTCTTACCAAAGGAAACAAAATGAAAAACATCATTTTATTAATCACATTGACACTAGGTGCTCTTCAAGCTGACAACATCGTTCATTACGATACAAAAGAGACAAAAACTCCGATAAGTAAGCCAAACCACCCTTGTACTGATCTTTACTAATCGGCTTCGTGTAATTCTATTTCTCCTTCTAAGATAGGTTATTGCTAACCTGTCTTAGTGACAAACTCACTACAATTTCTTTCGAACAAAATTAATTATGCTAATCGTTACAATTAATACGCATAACATTAATATTACAACATTTGTTGTTCCTGATGTTCCGCCTGAAAACGGCAATCCGCTTGTATTTATACCAAAAAAACCAACAACAAGATTTAACGGTAAAAATATAGCAGAAATTATCGTAAGAGTATAAATCATATGATTCATTCTTTCGTTTGTCTGTGCACTATAAAAGTTGTATAAATAATCCAATTTAGAGAGTTGCAGTGTAGCAGATATTAAAATACGTTCCAAATGCTCATGTAAATTTATATAGTGGTTTATAGGAAAATCACTGTTGTTTTCATAATATTCAATTGCCTTATTCATGGTTGAAGAGGCATGCATTAGCGCTCTTTCAACACGCGCGATATTATGTTTAAGTTTCAACCACTGCTTCATGAAAGATTTGTTTGTTTTATTAATATATAGCATTTCCTCCATATCCAGAATCAGCTCTTTATATCCATCAAAAGATTTTATAAGTTCATCTATCATGGCATCAAGAATCTCATAAGGGGCTTCAAAACGACTGCCTAACTCTTTAAAATCATCTTTATCTCTATCATAAAGATAGCTATTGTTATGCGTAATTATAAATCCGATGGAGCTTGTTTCAAGCTCTTGTGTGATTATAGGCAATCTAATAATCAACATATCATACTGCTCATTTTCATCAAACACCGAGGGATGCGATTTATTTCTTAAATCTTCTAAATGAAGATTATCAACCAGATTATGTATTTCACCCATTATTTCTCTCTATTTTGATTGTGCACAAAATTCAATTCCCTCTTTTTGAAGTCTATTAACAATTCTCTGACTTAACTGAGATTTTAGCTCCATGATTTGATGATACGGGGCAACATACCAGATATATAACGTAAAACAAGGATCTTTTGGGTCTGGTATAAAGTGGATACGAGGTCTAAATTCACGAGAACGCATATCGTAAAGATTTCTAAGACTTTGGAACTGTTTTGCAGTAACTTCCATGTACTTTTCTGTTACTTCATAAGTGATTTCCGTAACTAATGCTTCTATTTTTTTGGTATCGGCACTAAATGGGATACGAAACTCCACAAGATCATAGATAGTTTTCATTTTGTCATGTGTATAGTTATATACGTAATTTGTTACAAAAAAATTGTTTGGAATAAAAATAGTACGTCCGGCACGCTTTAGATGCAGTGATGTAGTGTTGTTGATACTTTCATAAAGAGTTACTTGAAAGAGTGAGATATGGATGACTTCGCCTATAATCGGGTTGTTATTTACCTGTATTAAAATTCTGTCACCGATTTTTATAAAGTTTCCAAAAGATAGATGAAACCAAGTGGCAATGCTTTGAAGATACTCTTTCATGCTGATTGTCATGGCTGCCGCAATAACACTTATAAGCGTTGTTGCATAGACTAGATTATTGATATTTAGTATGACGATAACAAGCAAAATAATTAGAAAAGAGGTTACATTTAGTACTTTTTTCTTTCTAAAGAGCAGCTCTTCATCTTCAGTACGCTTTATAATAAAATACTTTGCCAGATGAAAAAGAGCAAATATAAAAATTAAAATTACTACTTTTATCATATGAATCGGAAGTTGAGTTTGCTTGTAAGCCTCAAGATCATTCATGTAGCTCTCTTTTGTACGCTTTAGTACATCCTCTTTGTTCTCTAGCAAGCCTCTTGCATTTTCAAAAAAATCCAATGCTTTAGTTAGTTGATACTCTTTTAATAGGTCTTTTGTCTCCTGTTTGAGCGTGATGTCTAGCTCTTTTCTTAGAAAATCGACCGCCTCGTCATACTCATGCTGTAAAAGAGTTAGTCTTTGGGTTTGGATGCGAAACTTGCTCTTTTGATTTGTGAAGAAAAATTCTATAAGATTTATCTCTTTTGGCACGTCACCGAGTGTGATTTTACTTAGCATATTGTCAAACGACTGCGGTAACTCATCGAGAATTTTCTTTTTGCTTGTTTGAAGTTTTAAGAGCTGTTGCAGTTCAGCCTTTTTTTTACCGCTTGTGTTCCTTATAGATCTCTCAAGTGTTTTGATCTCATCATCCAGTGCTTGAGCTTTGAGCAGATTGCTATATACCTGCAACCAACTGTTTTTTTCTTTTTCAAAATAGGAAAAATCTTCTCCAAAAGAGGGCAGAGTGAATAAAAACAGAGCAATAACAAAAGCAAATATTTTTTTCACTTTATATATACCTCTTTTAAAATACTAATTATGCTCTCAACAGATCTTTTTGTTGTTGTCTCATGTACGGTATGGTACCCAATTGTCGGTATTTGTAGAGTCGTTCCTTGTATCTCGCCTTTTGTAGCATGGATCAATCTTCCAAGTTCAGTCGTTCCAAGAGATCCTGTTGTTCCGTTTTTAGCCATTTTTGCTTTTAGATAGCTGTCTTTAAAATCGTATCGGATACCCTCTTTTATAGCTATTTTTTTGATTTTGTTTTTCAAAGGCGATTTAAAGAGAGCATTTGAGTCTCTGTTTCTCATGACAATATCAATATTTTTGATCTCTTCTAGTGTCGGATATGGACTTGTATCAAGCACAAGAAGTTCATTTGTTTTTATATCAAAACGCCTAAACCACTCCAGTAAAAATCTCCAACTTCTGCCGGCCTCCTCAGAAGCCGTAAAAAAGGCTGTTCCTTGATAACCGATACTGTACATATAGATAATAATAGCGATACTGATAACATTGTCTAGCTGTGCGGATATGAGATCTCCGTTGATTTCAAGTTTATCTGTAAATGCGATAGGCGTTCCGGGAAAGAGATAGTCAAAACCGTCTATTTTAAAAATAATATTGTTTCTGCGCTCACAAAGAAAAGCATCTTTGATTGAGCTGATTCCCAAATAAGTTCCGGATGATTGTTGATATGCTTGAACCTTCTCATCGACAAATCTAGCCGTAAAGTTGTGCAGAAGCTGCTCTGCGTTTGAGTCACCAGTTAGATCTGCTTTGTTCTTTGCAATAAATGCGGCATACTGAAACTCATTGTGTCCAGTGCAGATAAGTCCGTGTCTGTCCGTGTGTGCCGAGATATAACCGCTTTTTGGTTTTTTCCCTTTTGCGACAAGAACACCATCGTAATATTCGACCTGCACATCAATCTCTTCAAGCTCTCTTTTTATAAACATAAAAAATGGATGTTCCGCCCGACAACACTAGGTATGCGAATAAGCTGTTTTAATATATCGTAAAATATCTCCATATCTATCTTCTTTAAGCCCCTATACTATCTTT
>CAIUZU010000403.1 GCA_903903705.1 uncultured Helicobacteraceae bacterium | reverse complement strand
ACTTTTTGTAACTAAGCAAAATTTACTCCAATTTTGCAAATCCAAATCATTAAATCTCACTTTTATACTCTGTAATAAAAGTTGCAATAATATAATAACTTGAGATTTTATACTATGACATCGTATAAAAGTAAAGGTATTTATACTATATAAATACAAAATCTATCTTATAAAACCCCTAACCTCTTCATCAAGAGCAAACACATCATCAACGCTTTTTGGCAAAGTGTCAAACTTTTCGTATGCTTGAATGATTGTTTTTGCTATATCCATAAAACCGATTTTTCCTGAAATAAACTTCTCGATGGCAGCTTCGTTTGCGGCATTTACGACTACGCCACGAGACGGGTTTTTTAGAAGTTCATCTTTTATCTGCCAAATCGGGTATCTGTCAGTCGTTATCTCGCGAAATTCCAAAGAGCCTACTTTGAGCAGATCTACATGTGGTAGGATATTTTCTTGCATCTTGCCATCAAGTGCGAAAGCGATGGGGAGCTGCATGCTGGCATGTGCAAAGTGTGCGGTGGTTGAGCCGTCTTTAAAGTCGATAAGTGCATGGATGAGTGACTTAGTTTCGATTATGGCATCGTAACATCCCTCGCCAAATAGCCATCTTGCCTCTAAGAGTTCAAAGATTTTATTTACCATCGTTGCACTGTCAATGGTTATTTTTTGACCCATTGACCAGTTTGGATGATTTTGCGTATCTGCAAGCGTCGCATGTTGAAGTCTCTCTAGTTCCCAGTCACGAAATGCACCGCCGCTTGCAGTGATTATCATCTTCTCTACGGGGCGGTTTTGCATCAAGTACCAGAGTCCGAAATGTTCGCTGTCAATAGGCTGGATTTTTGTGGTGTCTATAAATGCGCCACATGCAACGAGTGACTCTTTGTTGGCAAGAGCTACTCTTTTTTTGTATTCAAGGGCGGTGAGTGTCGGGCGAAGTCCCAAAAACCCGACAAGCGCATTTACCACTAACTCACTTGAGGAGTTTTTTATAACATCTAAAATTGCTTCTTGTCCATAAAAAACATGAGGATGTTCCACTCTGTAAACATCTTCTTTGTTTGCGACAACGACTGTTTTTGGATTGTGTTCTTTTATCTGGGAGTTTAAGAGATCTATATTGTTGCCTGCTACAAGCACTTCAACTGAAATTGAAAATTTTTTTGCAACTTCAAGCGTATTTACACCGATAGAACCTGTAGAGCCGAGTAGTATCACCTACACGAGTCCACGAATAAGGATTAGCATCACAATCGAGCCAAATAGGTAGCCGTCTATGCGATCCAGCACGCCGCCGTGACCCGGTAATATATATCCGCTGTCTTTTACGCCTGCACTTCTTTTGAGTGAGCTTTCATACAGATCTCCGAAAATCGAGCTAAGAGAGACCATAAAAGAGATGATAATGGAAACACCCAAATCAACGATAGATAAACCTACAAACATACCGCCGATTGTTGCAACTGCTATTCCACCGAGCACACCCTCTAGCGTTTTGTTTGGAGATGTTGGACTAAAAGGAGTCTTGCCCATACTTTTGCCGACTCCGTACGCCCCTATGTCGGTTAGTGCAACGACTACTAAAAGCCATAAAAGAGAGATGACACCGTACTCTTGATACATTGCCAAGATGAAAAGCATACCTGCTGTCGGGTAGATGAATGGGAGAAAATTTTTCCAAGTTAAATCTCTGTTAAAAGCAACTGCACCTGCGTATGCTAAGCCGGATAAGATAAAAAGGTCGTCACCGTAAGGATATATCCCTGCAATGAGCCAGATTCCCACCGCAAAATAGACTAGATTACTATTTTTTATATCAAAAAGTTTCATCGCCTCATAAAAGGCTAAAATATAGACTACCCCAAGAAAGAGCCACATAAGAAAAAAGTTGTCTATCAAACCAATAATAAGAACTCCTGCAACAAGTGCTAAACCGGTAGTTACTCTCTCTTTGGAGCTTGTAAAAACATTCATAAAAAATCCTCTAAAAATATAAAAATTATTATAACCAATCACACTTTAATATCTAATATATGAAGAGGCGGTTCGCTCTCTTTTTCTTCATTTTCTACTGCTTTTTCACGTTTTTTAGCTCTTTTACTCTCTTGATCCGCTTCATTTTTCGTATGTTCACGGTCTGGATCAATTTTTTGGTTCTCTTCCGTCGGGCGAACTTCAAGAACTTCATCTTCCTTTTCTTGAGCCGCAACCTGAGCTACCATGTTTTGAAAATCTACACGATTATTATGAGCGGTAGCGACCAATGAGACACTTGGTGTCTGCTGATTTACATAAATAGCGTTGCCGACTAAACCTACTGCCATATCTAGCTCCTCGTATCAACCTCAACGGTTTTATATTTGTTGTAAAGCACATTAGCACCACTTTGAATGGTAACTTCTCTTCTTGGAGTATAATCGACCAAATACCTGTCTTTTTCAAACATTGTAAAGTCAACGCAAAGTCTTGCGGCCGATTCTATTATATTTAGGGGAATGTTTTGCTTATCGGTTGTGATGATTACATGAGCGGATGGGCGTTCCTTCATGTGCAGCCAGATATCCTTTGCACGGGCATTTTGGAGCAGTTCAACATTACCTTTTTCATTTTTTCCAAGGCTTACTTTATAGCCCTCTATCCAAAAAGTCTCGATAGAATCATTTGTCTTAACTTTTTTGGCTTGAACATTTTTTGGAAAGAGAAGCACTATTTTTGCGATATCTTTCGCCTCTTCAACAGTATGTATAAAAAGCTTTATGTGCTCCATTTTTGCGAGCAGAGAGCTTCTCTCTATATGCATATGAGAGGCTCTCTGTTTTGCTTTTTTGCTTCTGCTAAAGAGTGAATTTGTCATCATAGCGACTGAAGAGAACTCTTTGTGAAACTCTATTTTAACCTTTGTTCCGTCATAATCATCTACTTCCACCACTCTTTGGTAAGGCTTTATGTTGTGCATATTTGCTAAAAGCAGATTTCCGTAACGGTTCTGTTTTGCAGCTTCGGCTTCAAGCTCATTTTCATCTTCTAAAGAGTCATAAAGTTTTTGGAGCTTTTGGAGCTTTTTATAAAGAAGTGAAATTTTTTGTTTCTTTAAAGAAGAGAGTTTCTCCTGCATCTCTTTTTCGTATTCACCGTATAAAAACTGCTCTACATCATCTATCGGATACTCTTTTGCCTCAAACGGAGCTTGCGGAACGCTTAGTAGTTTTTGCCCGACTCTTACCTCACGAAATGATGACAAGAGATCTACATGTCGGAGTGCTTCAAGAACTGTCTCATTTTCATCGAGAATAATCACATTTGTATATTTTCCGGTGAATTCAAACTGCAGATATGTTATCTCCTCTTTGTAGGCTGATGCTACAGAGGTTTTAAATCTTATGATTTTATCTCCGTCTACAAGTTCCACATGCAGAATGTTTGCACGGCTGAATCGTTTAGACAAAAGTACGTCAAATGGTGCATTATAAACTTTTGAACGGGCATAAGAAGCACATTTGAATATTCTGGAGTTTGAACGCTGCATCTCAAAATAGAGTTCGTCATCCTTGTCAAAAGCAACTTTTATGACGGTGTCGCTTACTCTGTAAATCGCAGAGATTTTTGTAAATTTTTGCAGGTAAAGAGTTATTTGTTTTAAATGTGATAGTTTCATAAAGAGATTTTAGCATAGATAGCAGGATTCATCTATTATTGCCAATAAATTCTACTGTCTTTGAGCTATCTCTTGATTTTGCTCATCATATCTATAATGCACTATCTCCTCATTTGCTATCAAAGTAATCACTTTTTGTATTATCTCAAAAGGTGCTATAAACCACTCTCTTGGCATATGGAAATTTCCATCATTTCCTACTATTTTTATATTCAGACAACTATTTCCAAAAAACTGATGAAGTAGTTGTTCTAGCTTTTGCGGATTTAGGTTGTAGCACTTAAAAGTCGCTATTTGTGCAACATCCGCCATTAAATAAGTCGGCTCATTTTTAGCATTTTTGATTCGCTCATTTACTTTTGTAGTTGAGTATCCTATCTTGTAGAGATTCTCGATGTTTCGTATGGTTTCATCATCACTTTTTGACTTCAAAACATATATATATCCACTCAAAATATCCTCATCACCAACTTGATTAAGCGATTCCTCTATCTCTTCATTTAATTGGCTTACAATTTTTCCGTCTTTGTAGAGTTCCGCCGAGAGTGAACGAAGCAACATATCAGACTCTGTGCCATTTTCAAAAATACAGTGAAGCCTTGCGTTCGTTTTTTTCTTGTGTCTTTTGATTTTTCCCACACTTGCAACATAGCCAACGACACCTTTTAGAACAAAAAACAAACCTTGTTTTATAAACCGTTCTCCTCGATACTCATGTAAAATTCTCGTTTTATTTACCAAATCTACATGGCAGGATTTAAACAGCTCTTCATACTTTACAAAATCTTTACAAACCTTTCTACTAGCGACATAGTCAGGTTTTTCTATCTCTTTTGTTACATTTTTTAGTACAAAAATATCATCCGCATCACTTGCCAAAAGTCCAAAAGGGTCATCTTCAAAACTCTCAATCGCCTCAATATCTACATCATCCTCAAGCAAACCAAATCTATCAAACTCTTTGACTAAATCTCTTTGATATTTGTCGTTTTGTATCGCTTGCAAACGAACTGCCAAACTTCGTTCTACTCTGTCTGCATCTTTTTGTGGCATGTGGAAATGCTTTTCATAAAAATCCAAAATCTGCATAAAATTTTCAATCACCATTTTTGGTTCATCTCTATGCATAGAGGGTTTTGGCGTATAAACTAAAAGTCCAAAAGGGTCATCTTCAAGTGCTTTTAAAAGTTCCTCTTTTGTACTCATTTTTGGTTCTTTCTTCTAAAATTTTTCACAAAAAGTAAAACATCGGCAAGTTTTCTCTCCACTTCATCTGCGGAATTTTTACTTGGCTCTCTGCCATGAAGTTTATAAAATTGATTGACATCCTTCCAGTAAAAAGTCGCTTCCGCCTCACTCACAGTCAACTTTGTTGCATCAATGCTCTCTTGAATGAGCTTAAGCATCCTCTCATCCACTTTTTTGGACATAATTTCATACGCTCTTTGAAAAGGGTTTATGCTGTCTATAAGGTCAATACTCAGTTCATCTATATTTATAAATCTGCTTGAGCCTTGAATAAAAACCTTGCTTCCCTCCACTTTTGCATTTGCCATAACACTATCGACAACCACATACTGACGCACCTCTTCAAGTTCTTCCATACTCAGCTCTGGATAACTCTCTTGTATGATTTTTGGAATGAGAAACTTGTTCACAACCTCAGGCGTTATCTCAGTTCCTAGCGTTTTTTCTATGGTTGCATCTTGTAAAATCTTTGCTTTTAAATCCACCAAATCTTGTTCCACAATCTCTTTAACTCTTTTTGTGGATGGCTCTTTATAGCCGTTGATTTTAAATTCTCCCTTGGCATGTGGAAGTGCATCATTCGGCAATTTTGTTTTAAATTTAAAATTGGGTGCTAAAACTTGCTCCATCAAAAGTGAAGCGGTGATAGCTTTGAGCATGTCGTTTGTAGCATTTGATACACTTGCATCTGTCGCATCTGGCTGGGCTATGAGGTTTGTAAACTGTGCATGCGTTTTGTTGTCACTGTCTCTTGTTGCACGCCCTATGATTTGTATGATTTCCGTAAGCGAAGCACGGTAACCAACAGTCAAAGCATGTTCACAAAATGGCCAGTCAAACCCCTCTTTTGCCATTCCCAAAGCGATGATGATGTCCATATCTTCAGCTTTTTTTATCTCTCGTAAGTATTTCTGTATTTTTGGTCGCTCAAGCGGGTCGTCATTTACCAAATTCGCCACTTTTAACACTCTACCATCGGCACATTTCACGCTAATCACGCCCGTTTCTTTATCTTCACCCATAACCTCGCCGATAACATTAAGTATAAACCCAACCTCATCATGTTTGTCTTTTGTCGATTCACGAGAGTTGACATGTGGAATGTGAATGATGGTTTTTTTGTTTAAGTCCAAAACCTCGCCGATAGCCTCAGTAAAACGCCCTTGATAAAAGTGATACCCAATCCCCAAAGATTTCAAATGCTCATACCCGTTTAACTGCTCGTAGTAGTTATAGCTCACCTTTGTAAAAAGTTCTTCCACTTCGGGTAGAAGTATCGGATGTGCATCGCCCCGAAAGTACGACCCCGTCATCGCCATGATGTGGGCATTTGACTTTGCCATGATAGACTTGAGAACATTTCCAAGTACGCTTGCATCACTTGCACTCAAATGATGAAACTCATCAATCGCCAAAAGCGTATCATCAAATCTGCTCTCATGTATGGTCTCAAAAGCGTTGCGTAAAGTAGAGTGTGTGCAGATAAGTATCTTTGCGTCATTCGTTAAAAACTCTTTAAAAATCGCACTTCTGCTTTCATTGGATTCGATAGTGCAAAGGTTATAACCCGATTCCACATGCCAATCACTCTCAAACCCTGACGAGCTCAAATCGGCATTCCCAAACGAACCGCCGATACTTTTTTCAGGAACTGCAACGATGACTTTTTTGATATTTTGATGCAAAAGTTTATCGAGTGCTATAAACATCAAAGCCCGTGATTTACCCGAAGCGGGAGGCGCTTTGAGGAGCAAATATTTTTCATCTCTTTTTTCATACACCCGCTCTTGCATAGCTCGCATACCAAGTGCATTTGTAGTTTTACTTTTGCCAGTTTGCTCGTAAGTTACTTCTATGAGATTTGTCATTTTTGGTTTTCCTCTTTTTTTAATATTTAGTTTTTATTGACTTCAAGCTAATATTGATGTACAATGACACCCTAAATTCCTTCGGGACGACCCATCATTTTTGATGGGGTTTAATCAATCAAAACTTTAAATTTATCTTTCAAATTTTTAAAATCTTCCGTACTTATCACACCTATTTTATTTAAAAGTCTTTTTGTACTAAAAAGTCTCATTTGAGATAACAAGGCAATATTTGTCACAACTTCATCTTGCTTTTTAAAAGAAAACTGATAATAAAATTTACCCTCTTTTAGTTTCGTAGATAATGGTATGCCAAAAAATATATCTTTGTTAAATCCTTTTACTATCACAACGGGTCGCACAAAGTTTTCACCCTTACCATCTTGCTCGTAGCCAATATTTTTACCCATATTCATATAAAAAATATCCCTATTTTTAAATCCAACCAATATATTTTCACTTTCTACACCCTTTTTTACTTCGTTCCATTTGTTAAAATTATTATCCATTTTTCGCCCCTGATATTTTAAAAATATCATACACTT
>CAIUZU010000402.1 GCA_903903705.1 uncultured Helicobacteraceae bacterium | reverse complement strand
TTTTGGTAGGAGTTTGAGATGATGTCAATCGCCACGCCTTGATCTTGTTTGGCGTTTTTGCTTATTCTGCTGAGTGCATTTTTATCATGATAAATTATTTCAATAGCTCTTTTTTTTGCAAGTGACAATATCGTATTTACGGCACCGTCAGTTTTGTTTGAGGTTGATAGATGAAGCTTGTGAATATCAATAGTATCATCTTGTAAAACTTCTATAACCACATTTCTGCCGTAAAGTGTAATTATCTTTTCGAAATATGCTTTTTTATTTAAATACTCTTGTGAATCTTGCAAAGTGGAGCCTTTTTTTTGTATGAGTGGAATTCTACACTATTTTTAGTATGCTAGTGGGTAAAAGAGTGATATACTCTAAAAAAGAGAAAAAGGAGAGTTTTAATGGATAGTAGAATTGATGAGATAGTACAACAGATGAAAACCCTCGAAAATGAGCTTCTGGATGAACTCAAAAAGAAGCAGGGTGAGTTTTTTTACACACTCGAAGATAAAAAAGTTAAATTTGAAGAGAGTGTTGTAAAAGAGGGCAGAGCAAAAATAGTCAGCTCTATAAAATACCTATCCTCTTTTCCTGTTTTGGTAATTTTAACAATACCATTTGTCTGGTCTATGATGATACCGGCACTCATAGCAGATATTTTTGTCACTATCTATCAAGTGGTTTGTTTTCCGATATTTAAAATACCAAAAGTAAAAAGGAAAGATTATATAATCATCGATAGATACAATCTTTTTTATCTAGACAGAGTTGAGAAGATAAATTGCTGGTACTGTGAATATTTCAATGGTGTAATAGGCTATACAAGGGAAATTGCAGCAAGAAGTGAACAGTTTTGGTGTCCAATAAAACACTCAAAACCGCAAATTGACATGCACTCAAGATACGATAAATTTTTTCATTTTGGCGATTATGAAACTTATAGAAAAGAGCTTGAGAAGAGAAGGTCAAACTTTAAAGATTTAGAAGATGGAGAAAATACGTAATATCTATATTTATCAAGAAGGATATGAGCCTGAAGATGGAAACAAAAGCTGAAGAACTAAAAGACCCTGTTTGCGGGATGAATGTATCAATTGATTCTAAATATTCATACCGCTATAAAAATGAGGATTACCGATTTTGCTCTGAGCACTGTCTTGTCAAATTTAAGGCTCATCCTGAAGATTATCTCAAAAAAGAGAGTTCTTATGCTCTTGTAACAGATATAGAACCAATCTGCACTAGTGAAAATCTCTGCTCCATAAACACACAGTCGTCTTACATAAAAGAGGAAAAGGCGACAAAATACACATGTCCTATGCATCCTGAAATAGTTCAAGACCATGCAGGAAGCTGTCCTAAATGCGGTATGGCACTTGAACCTGTTGTCGCAAAAGCGGTAGAAGAAAAAAACGAAGAACTCATAGATATGAGTCGTCGTTTTTGGATTAGTACGGCTCTTTCTATTCCTGTTTTTGCTTTGGCGATGAGCAGTGATATGATGCCGTCGCTTCTGCCAGATGGCATAAGTATGAAAACAGTTCAATATGCGGAGTTTTTTTTGGCTACTCCAGTTGTTTTTTGGGGTGGCTGGCCATTTTTTGTCCGAGGTTACAAATCTCTGCAAACAATGAATTTAAACATGTTCACACTGATTGCTATAGGTGTGTTCGTTGCTTGGGCTTACAGTGTAGTCGCCTTGTTTATGCCGCATATTTTCCCGCCTATGATGCAGATGAATGAGGGTTTGGTACATGTATATTTTGAAGCAGCAGCGGTAATTACAACGCTTGTTCTTCTTGGACAGGTACTTGAATTGCGCGCTCGATCTCAAACCAACGCAGCAATCAGGCTTTTGTTAGAGCTTGCTCCAAACAGCGCACGGATAGTTAGAGATGACGGGAGTGAAGAAGATATAGCGTTGGAGAAGGTTCAAGTCGGAGATATTTTGCGTGTTCGTCCCGGAGAGAAAGTTCCGGTTGATGGAATTGTTACAGAGGGTCAAAGCAGTGTAGATGAGTCAATGGTTACAGGTGAGCCGATTGCGGTCAAAAAGTTTGCAGGCGAGAAACTTATTGGTGCTACGATTAACTCAAGCGGCACTCTTCTTATGAGAACCCAAAAAATCGGTGCAGACACTCTGCTTTCACAAATTATAGATATGGTCTCAAAGGCACAACGTTCCCGAGCACCTATACAAAAACTGGCTGATGTCGTATCTTCTTATTTTGTTCCTGCTGTTATCGGTATCAGCGTAATAACATTTTTTGTCTGGTGGATATGGGGGAGTGAACCTCGTCTGGCTTATGCTATTGTCAGTGCTGTTTCTGTACTCATTATCGCATGTCCGTGTGCACTTGGTCTTGCTACACCCATCTCTATAATGGTAGCAACGGGACGCGGTGCTACAAGCGGGGTATTAATCAAAAATGCCGAAGTCTTAGAAATAATGGAAAAAGTTGATACTCTGGTAGTTGATAAAACAGGAACGCTAACGGAGGGAAAACCTAAACTGGTAAATGTACATGTAGAAGATGGATTTAGTGAAAATGAACTCTTGCGTTTGGTTGCTAGTTTGGAGAGAGCGAGTGAGCATCCTCTGGCAGAAGCTATTGTAGAGGGTGCGAAAGATAGAGAAATAGAGTTGGTTAAATCTGATAATTTCAAATCTATAAGCGGCATGGGAATAACAGGCGAAGTTGATGGGCAGGCAGTTGCAGTCGGTAATTTAAAATTGTTTGAGAGTTTAAATATAAACGCACTTGAATTGTCAAAAAAAGCGGATATAGAACGCTCTGATGGCAAAATTGTTATGTTAGTTGCCGTTGACTCAACAGCAGTCGGTTTCATTGCCATTACCGACCCTATCAAAGAGAGCACGGCAGAAGCCATTAATAATTTACATGCACAAGGCATAAAAGTAGTGATGCTAACAGGTGACAGCCGAACCACAGCAGAAATAGTCGCAAAAAAACTTGGCATAGATGAAGTACATGCTGAGGTGTTGCCTGAGCAAAAAGCAGAGATTATTAAAGAATTTCAGGCAAAGGGACACATCGTTGCGATGGCAGGCGACGGCATAAACGATGCACCTGCACTTGCTCTTGCACATGTTGGCATTGCCATGGGAACGGGAACCGATGTTGCGATGCAGAGTGCCGGTGTTACCTTGGTAAAGGGCGATTTAAGAGGCATAGTCAGAGCAAGAGTGTTAAGCAGAGCGACAATGCGAAATATCAGGCAAAATCTCTTCTTTGCTTTCTTTTACAACTCTGTAGGAATTCCAATCGCTGCGGGATTACTCTATCCGTCTTTCGGAATATTGCTCTCGCCTATGATAGCAGCGGCGGCAATGAGTTTTAGCTCAGTTTCCGTAATTTCAAACTCACTCAGGCTTAGAGGAATAAAACTCTGAGCTTTGTAAGTCCTTAGTCCGCTATATTATAAACAATCTCAGTCTTGTTTTTTATAACTTTAATCTCCGCAACACTCAAACCCTCTATCTCCAGAGTCATAAACTCTTGCATCGAGTTTATGCCATTTTGTGCAACGGCTCTAAGTACCAAACCTCTGTATGCTTTTGCCCAGTGGCTGAGAACCTTGCCATCTTTTAAAAACTTAAGTGTAGTGTGTGGTTTTTTAATTTCATAAAACTTATCGTAGTATCCCGCGCGCAAATCCAAAATCTCACTATATGCAAGACAGAGATCTAGTTGATATGAAAATCTCTCTTTATAAAATTTATCAGGCACAAACTTTCCAACGTTATTCCCCTGATTAATTTTATAGTTGGCGATTGTATCACCGCCGAGCAGTGGACCGTAAAGGTTTGAAAATATAATAGTATTTGTTTTAGTATACTCTTTAGCTCTTTCATCAAGTGAATTAAAATCAAGATAATCATATGCAACTCCGTCATATCTCTCTATGGCACACATGAGCGGTGAATCGAAAATATCATTTATATAAGGTAAGCAGTCGCTAAACTTTTTAAATCCAAAAAGCTCTTTTATGTTCTCTTCATCTCTGTTTTTTAGGATATTATTATATTCACTAAGAATGCCTTCTCTTGCGTAATTGGAAC
>CAIUZU010000401.1 GCA_903903705.1 uncultured Helicobacteraceae bacterium | reverse complement strand
GTGTAAGCAAAAAAGCAGAAAATGTATGTACGACACCAATAGAGAGTGAGATAAAGAGAGCTTTTGTATATGATTTATCATGTGATAAAAAGTAGCTTGCCACGAGTGTTTTTCCATGCCCCGGACCTAGTGCGTGAATAAGACCGTATATGTATGCAAAAAATAGCAACAACATGTAGGTAAGGGGATTTTTTTCATCTTTTATGGATTCAAAAAGGGATTTGATTTTTGTTATGTTTTTTTTGAGTATATTTTCTTGCACACTCTCTTTTGGAGTAATTTGAATCTCCTCTTTATTTGTAGTGTTTACCTCTTGTGTGGGTTCAAGCGGAGTGTAGCTGAAAAAGAGTGAACCTGTAAAAAGATAAAGATTTTTAGTGTGATAGAGTTCGCTTTGAGCGATATTTAGTTCTGTTATGACAAAACCAAAGTATGCCTCATCATCTTCAAAAACTAACGAAAGCATTGATTTGTCGGCAACTGTCAAATCCACTATCGCATCGTATGAAAAAACTAGAATCCCATTCACCGTTTTAAGATTGAAATTTTTATATTTAGGCTTTATTTGAGAGCTTTGTTCATCGTTCGCATCTTTTGTATATGTGATTTTCGTAAGCATCTCTTTTGGAATCAGATAATCAAGTTTTGCCTGAAGTATGACTTTTAACTCCTTCTCGTCCAATATGCCGTTTTTGTTTTTGTCGTACTGAGTTAAAATCTCATTTGAATAAAGATCTGAAAAATGCCACTCTGCATGTATGGCAGTTACTGTTTTTTTCTCAATATTTAAATCAATCTTTAGCTCTGCCGTGGGAATCATAAGCTGACATGTAGCACATCCCAAAAGAATGGTTTGAAATGCCAATATATAGATAATGATTTTTTTCATTTCGTTAGAAGCTCTTTTATTATTTAGGTATATGTTTTTGCCGCCATTGTAGTAATATTGTATAAAAAAAGCAAACATTCAACCATTAATGATAAAATTCCAATATGAAAAATAAGTATAAAATTTTAGTAACAAATGATGACGGATATGAGGCAAACGGTTTACTCTCGTTAGTAAAAGCGTTAAAAGAGTTGGATGATGTAGAAGTTACGGTTGTAGCACCTGCTAATGAGAAATCGGCATGTGGACACTCTTTAACATTGGTTCGTCCGCTTCGTTTTATAGGTGTTGAGGATAACTTTTTTAAACTAGACGACGGAACGCCGAGCGACTGCGTATATCTTGCACTCAGCACGATATTTGTAGATTATAAGCCTGACCTTCTAATTAGCGGCATCAACCGTGGTTCAAACATGGGAGAAGATATAACATACTCCGGAACGGCGGCAGGAGCAATGGAGGGGGTTTTGCATAATATCCCCTCAATTGCTATTTCACAAGTAATGGATTTTACCGACCCCGCAGGTGATTTTACTCTGGCGCAAAAGACGATTAAGCAGCTGGTTTTAAAGATAAGAGCCGGCTCATTTCCTCTGCCTGAGCGAGAGTTTTTAAATGTAAATATCCCTCCTGATATCGATTCAAGCGATAATAAAAATGCAAAGATAGTAATAACTTATGCCGGATACAGAATGTACGCAAATGATTCGCATCTGCATAGAAACCCAAGAGGTGAAGAGTATTACTGGCTTGGACTTCATCCGCTTAACTTCTCAGCCCGTACAGGACATGAGGGTATAAGCGATTATGAAGCAATTGCGGAGGGAAATATATCTATAACCCCGATACAGCTTGATATGAGCGCATATAAAAGTATGGATAGGCTTAAAGCATGGATAGAGTAGTTTGAGATATGAACGCATAAAATCTCTTTTGGGAGATGACTTCTCCAAGCTTCAAAATGCAAAAATTTTGCTTTTGGGAGTCGGCGGAGTCGGTGGGCACTGCCTTGATTGTCTAAGTCGAAGCGGTGTAAAAAATATTACAATCGTAGATTTTGATACTTATGACGAGACAAACCAAAATCGCCAGATGTGGTCAGAGCTTCACGAGGGCAAGATAAAAGTCGAAGCATTGCAAAAACACTATCCGCATGTAGAGATCATAAACGCAAAAATAGACGAACAGTGGGTGAGAGATTTTGATTTTGACGAGTATGATTTGGTGCTTGATGCCATAGATGACATCAAAGCTAAACTTGCTCTTGCTCAAAAATGTTACAAAAAACTTATCTCATCATTCGGCTCGGCAAAACGGCTAGATCCGACAAAAGTTCAAATTGGCGATATTTGGAAAAGTTACGGCGATAAGTTTGGTTCAAAAATCCGTTATGAGCTAAGAAAAAGAGGCTTTAACAAAAAATACAGAGTTATTTTTTCATCAGAAGAGGCAATAGTAAAAGATAAAGGCAGTTTTGTCGGTGTTACCGCTACTTTTGGACTTGTCATGTGCAGCGAAGCAATAAGAAAAATAAAGGAAATAAGAAGTGTTTGATTTTTTAGATAGTGACTGGTTTGTTATAAGTTTAGAGATAGTTTTTTTGCTTTTTATCGCATATGATGCAAAAAAGTATTTTGAGACTAAAAAAAAGGAGTACATTACAAATATTGTACTCACTTTGGGATTTTTCATTTGGGCGCTTATCCC
>CAIUZU010000400.1 GCA_903903705.1 uncultured Helicobacteraceae bacterium | reverse complement strand
TGGTATTTTCTTATATTTTCTAACATTAAAAACCTCTCCCAAAAAATATGTAAATGTTTATAGTCGTTTACGATTTTAGTTGTTTTTTACTTTGTAAACGCTTATGTACATTTACGCTGTTGTCGTAAGTTTGGTTTAGCACACTCAAAATGGTCTCTTCTAGGTGTTTTTCGCCGTTATAAACTACTGTTATGATGGAGATAAGAGGTTTCATTTTAGCCATTTATTCATTACTTCACACACTTGAAGTACATCTTCTTTTGTGTGAAAGTACGATATTGGCAAACTCAAAGTAGTATTGTGAATCTCTTCGCTTATTGGGTATTCGCCTGTGATGATTCCCTGCATGGCTTTTTGTTTGTGTGGCGCAAGGGGGTAGTGTATCTCTGTCTTTATCTCGTTTTCTAGCAGATACGCTTTAAGTTCATCTCGTTTTTCATGGCGAATATTAAAAATATGATACACATCAAAATAATCTTCATGAACGATAGGCTTTACAAATCTATCTTCTAAATTTTCGAGATATAGTTTGGCCAGCTCTCTTTTATGATTTGTTATATCATCGAGCATCTCAAGTTTTGCGGACAAAAAACCTGCCTGAATCTCATCTAGCCTAGAGTTGTAACCTAATTCATCGTTATAGTATTTGACTGCAGAACCATAATTGCGAAGTGCTTTAAATGTTTTTGCCAAATCATCATCATCGGTGGTAATCGCCCCCGCATCGCCCAGTGCGCCTAAATTTTTGGTCGGATAAAAACTAAAACATCCTACTCCAAAACTTCCCACGATTTGTTCTTTGTATTTTGCACCATGAGCTTGAGCTACATCTTCAATGATTTTTAAATCATATTTTTTTGCAATAGCCATAATCAAATCCATGTCACATGGTTTTCCATAAAGATGAACGACTAAAATCGCTTTTGTATTTTTGGTAATTTTTTCTTCTATTTTATTTGGGTCTATGTTGTATGTAGCGATATCAGGTTCAACAAGTACGGGCTTAAATCCATTTCGCACAATGGCAAGAATCGTAGCTATATAGGTATTTGCAGGTACGATTATCTCGCTATTTTTTGGTAGCCCAAAAGCATCAATAGCAATGGTAAGTGCATCCAATCCGCTTGCCACTCCAACACAATGTTTTGTACCATTAAATCGTGCAAACTCTTCTTCAAATTTTGCCACTTGGCTACCTAGCACAAACCAGCCGCTTTGCAAAAAAGTATCAAAACTTTCTTTGTATTTATCAAATAATTTTAGATTTACCAGTCTCAAATTTTCATATTCAATCATCAATACTCCTCGTCAATATAATCATTTATATCGTAATACTCGGAAGCAAATACCAATAGAGTAGATCCATTTGTAAATTTATCCATTGTATGCCAATCTTCGGGCTGAACTATAAGGCATTTGTCTGAATGATCTAGGGAAAAAGTTTCTTCTTTATTGCCATTATTGGTATATATTTCACAACTTCCTCCAAGGCAAACTAAAGCTTGAACTGTTTTGTTGTGTCTGTGTCCACCCCTTTTGCCTCTAACATCATAAACATAATAAAATCGCTTTATCTCA
>CAIUZU010000399.1 GCA_903903705.1 uncultured Helicobacteraceae bacterium | reverse complement strand
GAAAAAAAATGTTCTTATAATCGGGGCTGAAAAGCTTTCAGCAATCACTGATTATTCAGATAGGGGTACTTGTATTCTTTTTGGCGATGGTGCAGGTGCTGCAATTATCAGTGCAACGGACAATAAAGAAGAAGCAATTATCGATGTTCATACCGGAGCTGATGGGCAGTTTGCAGATCTTTTAATGACTCCTAACGGTGGAAGCGGCTCCATGCACGATAGCCTTGATCAAGAAGCAGCGAGCTGTTTTATGCAAATGAAGGGAAATGAAACTTTTAAAGTTGCAGTTAAAACATTAACAAAAGATGTTGTAGATATCTTAAATGATAATGGTATTGAAGCTTCAGATATTAAGCATTTTGTTCCGCATCAAGCAAATTTGAGAATTATTAAAGCTGTCGGAGATGCTCTTAAGCTTGATGACAAGCAGGTAGTAATCACGGTTGAAAAGTATGGAAACACATCAGGCGCATCTATTCCGATGGCAATTAACGATATTTATGAAAATGAAACGTTAAAAGCGGGTAATCTTATGTTGCTTGACGCTTTTGGCGGAGGGCTTACATGGGGAAGCGCCCTTGTCCCATTCTCTCCGTTAAAAAAATAATTCTTTTACTAGATTTCTTCATTTAAATCTGGTTTTCTTTTATTAGCTATTTTTCCAAAGCCTTGAGAACTTTTCTGTAAAACTCTTCCTCGCTTGGGAGCTGTAAATCTGATTCTCTTAATTTCTCTCCCCACATCGGGTTTGGAAAATAGCTGTCATCTTTAAATCTTGCCATAACATGTATGTGAACACGCGGAAGCATATTTGCAAATGACGCCATATTTATTTTAGTTGGATTGTAGTAGTTTTTCATTTCGTATTCTATAATATCGTAAACTTCCCAAAGCCTTGAGCGTAAATCTTTTGGAACATCTCCCAACTCTTTGTAAGGCTCTTTTGTAAAGATTTTAAGCCATGGAATTTCACTTGGCTCTTTTTCTATGAAAAAATTATTGTCTTCATAAATAATCATATTTTTCTCTTTTTTGATTAAATTATATCATTTTTTGGGTTTTTGAGTGGAGTTTTGAGTAGTTTATATTGTAGCAAACCCGAAATTTATTTCGGGTTTGTAGTTTGTAGTAGTTTTTAGTCTCTAGTTCTATTACGGTTTCTGTCACCGCTGCCTGAGCGACTTCTTTCTCCGCCGCCAGCGCCGCCGCTAGGGTTTGTACCACGGTAACCGCCGCCGCTGCTTGGGCGACTGCTTCTTTCTCCGCTTCTTTCTCCTGAAGCACTTCCGCCTGAACTACTTCTTTCTCCGCCGCCGGTACGATTTCTATCGCCACTTCCTGAACGGTTTCTGTCACCGCTGCCGCTTGGACGACTTCTTGTTCCTTTGTAACCGCCACGACCGCCACTTCTATTATCGCCTCTTTTGCTAGCACGATCTAAAATAGCAGCTAATTTATCAGCAGGTATTCCTATCGAATTTGGACCTTGAATTGTTTGCTTATCCAAAATCATAGAAACTAACTTAAACATAATAGTAGATTCGTCTATATCTTCTTTTAGCATATCAAGAATCTGATGTGCCTCATCGTAGATTTTTTGGTCTTCTATATTTGTAACTATTGATTTTAAGTTAATAGCTCTTAAATCATTTTTGCTTGGAACGAATGCATGAGTCATTGTTGTTCCAACTTTTATTTTGATTTTTTGTAGCTCTTTGAACTCTAGGGGAGTTAAAAGAGTAATTGCCTTACCTTTTGTTCCTGCACGACCTGTTCTACCAATACGGTGAACATAAGACTCTGGGTCAAATGGAATATGGTAGTTGAAAACATGAGATATATTGTCAACATGTATACCGCGAGCAGCAACATCCGTAGCAACCAAAACTTTAACGCTGTTGTTTTTAAAGCCCTTGATTACAGTTTCTCTTTGTCTTTGCTCCATATCTCCATGAAGACCGTTTGCTAGGTATCCTGCGCTTGAAAGAACATTTGAAAGTCTATCTACTTCGCTTTTTGTTCTACAAAATACTATTGATTTTTTGCTTTTTTCAGAATCCATCAGGCGGATGATTGCGTCATCTCTCTCAGACTCTTCGATTACATAATACTCTTGGTTAATGTCCGAATTTGTAGTTTCACCTTTTGTGATACTGATAAATTCCGGATTATCCAAGATTCTCTCAGCAAGAAGTTTAATAGGCTTTGGCATAGTAGCTGAGAAAAGAAGTGTTTGACGGTTTGACGGAAGATATGAGAAGATTTCATTGATATCATCTAAAAATCCCATGTCAAGCATCTCATCAGCTTCATCAAGTACAACAATACTTGGAGCAAAATCTTTTAGGAGGTTCTTTTTAAGTATGTCTAAAAGTCTACCCGGAGTTGCAACAACAACGCTTGCACCTCTTTCTATAAGATCTATTTGTCTGTTGTATGAGCTGCCGCCATACACCGTTACCGTTTTAGCACCGATATTTCTACCGTATTTGAATAACTCATCGCTTACTTGAGTTGCAAGTTCACGAGTCGGAGTGATAACTAAAATGCTAACACCGTCTCTTGGGTTTATATTGTTAAGCGCCGGAAGACCAAAAGCTGCTGTTTTGCCAGTACCTGTATGGGCTTGACCTACTATGTCACGACCTGCTAAAATAAACGGTATTGCTGCCGCTTGAATCGGGCTTGGAACTGTAAATCCAGCATCTTTGACACTTTGAAGTATCTCTTTTTTCAATCCTAAATCATCAAATGTGATTACTTTTTCTTCTATTTCTTCTGTGAGTGTTTGTGCATTTTCTTGCATCATTTTCCTTTAAGTAGGAGATGATACAAGCATGTCATTAATGACAAGGCATCTTCCCCTAAAAT
>CAIUZU010000398.1 GCA_903903705.1 uncultured Helicobacteraceae bacterium | reverse complement strand
TTTTGATTCTAAGACATGAGCATAAACTAAGCGGTGCTATTGCTACTTTGGTTGCCATGTATGACGATGCTCATACAAATAAATTTGCAGGTGTGATTGTCGTAAAAAATGACAGCTCAATTAAAACACTTGGCGACATCAAAGATAAAACCATAGCGACGCCAAATGTAAATCTTTTGGGAGGTTTTAGGGCTCAAGCCTACGAGTTTCACAAAAGCGGCATAGATATTATAAAAGAGTCAAAAGAGATTATAGAGCTAAAATCAGGCTATACAGATGTTATAAAACATGTACTTGAGGGAAAATCTGATGTCGGTTTTACAAGAGACGGCATAGTAGAACAGATGATAAAAAAGGGAGAAATAAAAGCTTCTGATGTAAGAATTATCAACCAGCACACTCATAAAAACTACCCATTTAAAACATCTACAGTGCTCTATCCTGAGTGGCCTATTTTTGCACTTCCTCATGCCGATGAAGAGGATGTAAAAGATTTTGTCTCAGCACTTTTTTTACTTAAACCTACTTCAGAGTATGCAAAAGAGTCAAAAATTTACGGTTACTCTCTTGCAGCGGATTATCTTGAGACTGAGGAACTGACAAGAGAGCTGAGGCTTCCGCCTTTTGATAAGACTCCGCAAATCACGCTTGAAGACATTTGGGGCAAATATAAATACAGCCTGATAATATTTATGTTCGCTCTCATTGGAGCGCTCACCTCATATATACATATAGAAAGAAAAAAAAGATTTGTAGAGTCCCTAATCTCAAATATGGGAGAAGGCGTCTATGGTGTGGACGTAGATGGAAACTGTACATGGATAAACCAAAAAGCGCTTGATATGCTTGGATTTAGCAAAGAAGAAGTTTTATATAAAAATCAACATACGATGTTTCATCATCATACGCCATTAAATGAACTCTATAATGCCGCTGAGTGTCCTATAAATCAGACGCTCGAAGATAGAATAAACAGAGAAGCGGAAGATTTTTTTATCAAAAAAGACGGTTCATTCTTTCCTGTAGAGCTAAGCGTCGCTTCAGTTGATAATGACGGTGCAATCGTTATATTTAGAGATATTACAGAGAAAAAAGCATATGAAAATGCTATTTTAGAAGAGAAGAAAAAAGCCGAAGAGGCAAACAGCGCAAAGAGTCAATTTCTGGCAAATATGAGTCATGAGATACGAACACCCATGAATGCCATCATAGGTCTTAATCAGATGATGTTTGATACGGATTTAAGCGATAAGCAAAGAAATCTCATCTCAAAAGTAAACAGCTCTTCAAAAATGCTTCTTGGAATAATTAACGATATACTCGACTACTCAAAAATAGAGGCTAAAAAACTTGAACTTGAATGCAAAGCTTTTGAGATTGAGTCTATACTCTCACAACTTAGAGTTTTATTTGGCGTGACTGCTATAAACAAAGATGTAGAACTCTATTTTCACATAAAAAATGATGTGCCTTATATGGTGCTAGGTGATGAGCTAAGACTGTCTCAGGTTTTAACAAACCTGCTAAGCAATGCACTTAAGTTTACACACCACGGCAGCATTTTACTAAATATAGATCTCAAAGAAAAACTCGATGAACAACATGCTATTCTCTCTTTTACTCTGAGCGACACGGGCATAGGGATGAGCGAGCAGCATATTCAAAAACTCTTTACTCCATTTACGCAAGCCGACAACTCTACTACCAGAAAATACGGTGGAACAGGTCTTGGACTTACCATATCTAAAAGAATCATTGAATCAATGGGAGGCACATTAATCGCACAAAGTTCAAAGGGAATAGGTACGACATTTAGTTTTGAGTTAAAAGTAGAAGTGGAGGCTTGGGATGATTCGATTACAATTTTAAAAGATGAGTTAAACAAAGTTTTAATTGTTGACGATCAAGAGATCTCAAGAGAGATTTTAAAAGATATCCTTCAAAAATTTGGTTGCGTATGTGATGAAGCAAAAGACGGTGAAGAAGCAATTTTGATGGTAAAAGAGGCAGATATAAATCAAAATGCCTACAAGATTATTTTGATGGACTGGCAGATGCCCAAGCTTAACGGAAAAGAGACTATCAAACGCATTCATGAGATGATGAAAAACGGCGAGATCAAGTCAAAAGCTCCTACAATCTTAATGGTAAGTGCACATGCGATAGACGAAGTAAATCTTGCGGAAGTGGAGGTAGACAGCTTCTTATCAAAACCGGTTACAAGCTCAACCCTTTTTGATGCACTCTCAAATGCAAAAAATTCATCCTTTAAAAAGATAAAAGAGGTGGAAATAGGAGAACTTCCAAATTTCAGCGGCATAAAAATCCTGCTTGTAGAGGACAATGTAATAAATCAAGAGGTAGCTTCTATGATGCTTGAACGCGCTGGAATTGAAGTAGAAGTTGCACATAACGGTAAAGAAGCCTTAGACAAATATCTCTTAAATCCTTCTCTTTATGATCTGATTTTTATGGATCTGCACATGCCTGTTATGAACGGTTATGAAGCTGCAAAACACATAAGAGAACATGACAAAAATATACCTATTATCGCTCTAAGTGCCGCAGCTCTGCTTGAAGATGTTCAAAAAGCCAAAGAATCGGGTATGAATGCACACATAGGAAAGCCTATAGAAACTAATGAACTCTATAAAACTATTGCCGAGTATTGTCATGTAGCATTTGAGAGAGCTTACATAAAGGCATCGAAAGATAACTGTGAAGTACTTGACATTGAGTATCTAAACAAAAATTTAAGCTCGAAAGAGTCTATTGACAAACTCTTAAAAAAATTCTCGCATGAACTCAATAATGAGTTCAAAGATATTACGGCACTGCTACTAAAAGGAGACGGCAATGCACCTGTTCTTCTACATGCGCTTAAAGGTGTAAGCGGTAATTTAAGAGCAAATGAGCTTTACACCATTTGCCAAAATATAGATGCCAAATACAGAGTTAAACAGTCTATAAACGAAAAAGACATAGAAGCCTTAACCTCAGCAATAGAGGAAGTAAAAAAGAAACTAAAAGAGTTACATGTAGGCAGCAAAAAAGATAGTGCAAAAATACAAAAGCTACGCAAAGATGAACTAAGAGAGCTTTATTTTGAGATAAGAGACGGTCTTTTAAACGGCAATATTATAAAAACTCACAAATATGAGACATTACAACACAATCTTATGGATACCATTGATTCAGATGAACTAGATCTCTTTGAGAGTGCCATGAGCGACTTAGAGTATGAAAGAGCATTTGAAATTTTAAACAGTTGGAAGTTATGAGAAGCAAAAAATATTTTTCTTTGAAATTTATATTTTTTATCACACTCATATCGTCATCTCTTTTTTCTAAAGATATCATCTTCGGGGTTGTGCCGCAGCAAAGCCCCAGCGAACTTGTAAAAACTTGGGCGCCTATTATTTCATACCTTTCAAAAGAGACAGGTCTTCATCTTGTCTTTAAAACCGAATCATCCATTCCAAAATTTGAAGAAGAGCTTTACGCAGGGAATTATGATATTGCCTACATGAATCCATACCATTTTGTTGTAGCAAATAAACAAAAAGGCTATAAAGCCATTGCGAGAACAACCGAACAAATAGAGGGGATTTTAGTAGCATGCACAGACAAAAGAGCTTTTAATATAAATGAATTTAAAGGAAAAACTTTTCTATTTCCTGCGCCTAATGCTTTTGCGGCTACGCTTCTTGCAAAATATGAACTTAAAAAAAAGTATGGATTTGATATAGAAAAAGATGCTCATGTGCTTTATGTAAACTCACATGATTCTGTATACAAAGGTGTTGCAAGAGGCGTTGGAGACATAGGCGGAGGCATAAGCAGAACACTTGAACAACTACAAGACAGTGACACTGCATCAAAAATCAA
>CAIUZU010000397.1 GCA_903903705.1 uncultured Helicobacteraceae bacterium | reverse complement strand
TTCCTTTTTTCGCTTACACTCTCGCTATTTTTACACTACTTTTAATCATATAAAATTTACTATATATAACTATCAAAAAAATAGAATAAATTTGCTCAATGTTTCATAAAGTTACAGAAATAATAAAAGTAACCTTAATTTTAAAATTAAGTAAAAAAATTGATTTATATCAACAAATTTTAAACAAAATAGGACTAAACTTCTCTTGATTCTGAAAAATTTAGTAAGTGAGGGAGAAAGTAATGGTTAATGAAGCTTTTGTGGCACAAGACATTCTTGTCGATGATTTCTTGACAATTTTCGTATCTTCTACTCTTGTTTTAGTATTTGGAGGATTCTATGTTGGTATATATACGGCTGTGAAAGTTAATCTGCTTAAAACGTGGGCTATGCCTTTTGCATATCTATTTTGGGTATTAACAGGCTACTGTCTCTATTTAATGGGGAGTTTGATGCATGTTAATGAACTTACAGCCAAGGCTTTAGTTGTTTCTGCTATTGGATTGTTATTACTTCCACATGCAGTTTATTACATGCAAGATCGTGTTCACGAAGAAAATGAACACTAACTTAATATATATTAACTTATAATTTATAGGAGGCTATAGTGGCTAAAAAATCCGTATGGAGTGATAATCGCTTCTGGCAACGTACAGCAGCATGGATCACGGGATTTGCATCAGTTCTTCTCATTTGGTTGACATTTGACACAAGTGCTCAAATATCGATGGGAAATGATTCAGATTTAAAAAGTGGTGTAACGAAAAGGGTTCCAGGACCTACAGTTATCAATTATAAGATTACTTACGAAATGAATAAGAAGCGTCAGCATGAAATTCCGGTTATTGGTGGAATGAATGCAGAGGGGACTTCTGCTTTCCAAGAAAAAGAGAAATTTTTCGGTAGAGATGATTGGTCTGAAGAAGAGGCTACAGAGCTACTTCATTTAGGTAAATTAGGTTCACAAGTTAAAAACTGTATGAATTGTCACACACTTCTTGGAAATGGTGCATATTATGCTCCAGACTTAACAAAAGCTTGGTTAGATCCAGCATGGGGCCCAACAGGACCAATGCAAGCTTTAACAGGTAAAAGTACAAAAGAAGAGGCGATGGCGGAGTTTTTACAAAACCCATCTCAATATCCTACTCACGCTCGTATGATGCCAAATCTTGGTATTACTGCTGAAGAGGCTAAAGGTTTAGTTGCTTTCTTAAAACATATGTCATCAATAGATACAAATGGTTTCCCAAGAAACTTTGGAAAAATTCAAGGAGCAGTAAATGGCAAATAGTTATTTAACATCAGAATCAAAAAAATTAGCAACATGGTATTTTACGGTTGCTGCAACTCTTTTTGGTGCACAATTACTTTTTGGTCTAGTTGCGGCTATCCAGTATGTAATTCCTGGGTTCTTGTTTGAAATACTTGACTTCTCTGTTGCTAGAATGTTACACATTAATGCACTTGTTGTATGGATGGTTTTTGCAATGTTCGGTGCTGTTTACTGGTTACTACCGGATGAAACTGGTATTGAAACTGTAGGTATCGAAGTTGGAAAGTTACTTTTCTGGGTATTTACTGCTGCTGTTACTGTAGTTGTTCTTGTTTATTTATTTATTCAAGTTGGACCTGCAGATGCGACGTCTATATGGTTTATTCATGAAGGTCGTGAGTATATTGAAGCTCCTCGTTGGGCAGATATAGGTATTACTGTAGTTGCACTTGGTTTCGTTGCAAACCTTTTCATGACTGGTATGAAAGGTAACCGTTCAGGTATCGTAACTGTTCTTATGGCAGATATGATCGCTTTTGCCGGTTTATACTTAACTGGTATGTTTTATACTGACAATATCACTGTTGATCAATTCTGGTGGTGGTGGGTTATTCACCTTTGGGTTGAAGCTACATGGGAAGTTTATGTTGGTGCAATCGCTGCTTATGGTCTAATCACTATGATTGGTGCACACCGTAAAGTTGTTGAAATGTGGTTATGGATTGAAGTAACAATGTTATTCGGTTCAGGTATTCTTGGTATGGGACACCACTATTTCTGGATAGGAACACCTGAATACTGGTGGGAAATTGGGGCACTTTTCTCTGCTCTAGAGCCGTTACCTCTTGTTGCTATGTTTATTCACGTTCTTTATGACTGGGGTAAAATGCAAGGAGAAGAGAGTGCAAAAGGTCTTGATAGATCTGTAATTACAAATAAGCCTGCGTTTACTTGGTTTGTTTTAAATGCATTCGGTAACTTCTTAGGTGCTGGTATTTGGGGATTCTTCCACACGTTACCACAAGTTAACCTTTATACACACGGTACACAGTTTACATCTGCTCACGGACACTTAGCGTTCTTTGGAGCTTATGCAACTATTCTTATCGGTATGATGTATATTGCAGTTCAAGGTAAAAACGGTATTAAAATACTTAATAACTCAACATCAACTATTTTTGCAACTAGCATGATTGTTGGAGGCGTTGTTGGTATGACTGTAGCACTTACCGTTGCGGGATATTCAGATGTTATTATCTCTCGTGCACAAATGGGTGCTACATGGGCAGGCTACTTTGATGCTCAAGCAACTACTTGGTTAACACAAGGGATGGTTTGGAGACTTATTATGGGTGTTATAACATTCGTAGGTTTCTTTTTCCTAGCTAAAGATTTATTGACTATCGGTAAATCTAATATTCATGTGCGTTAAGGAGAAATAAGATGAATGCAATGTTTGAACCGTTCGTAGATGTAGTACCGAGTTTTTTCGGTACTTTGTCTCAAGGTCCATTGACTCTAACTATCTTTCTTCATACTGTTATTATACTTCCAATGTTTTGGATTTATAAACAAGAGAAAGCTCGTTTAGAACAAGAGGGTAATTAAGTTATATTAGGTGCAGGGCCCTCGGGCCCGCAAAATATCTATTTTAGAAGGAGAAATAAAATGAGATTGAACAAATTAGTTATGTCAGTAGCTGCAATGGCAGTTGTTACTTCAGGCTTACTTGCTGATACATCTGCTATGGATGTAGAGAAAGTTTTTGAGAAAGAGTGTCAAGGTTGTCACGGTCCTAACCATGAGGGTGGTGTTGGTTCTGACTTACGTCCGGCTGTTACAGCTAAGAAAAATGCTTATGAACTTGCTGCTGTTGTTTTAAACGGTAAAGCTGGTACAGCAATGCCAGGATTTAAAGAGAAGTTCTCTAAAGCTGATGCTGATAAAATGGTTGATTATATTCAACACTTTAAAGGTAAAAAAATTGATCAACTTACTTTAGAAGCGGTAAAAGGTGGTTGGAAAAACCTTAACGACAGAATGGAATTTTTCAAAAAATATCCAAACCCTGCTGACGTTAAGAAAAACACTGATATTTGTTTCGTAACTGAGCGTGATGCTGAGCGTGTTGCATTCGTTGATGGTACAAACGGTAAAATTTTATCTAAGCACCCTGCAGGTTTTGCTGTTCACGTAACAGTTACAAACAAGCGTCAACCTCGTTATGCTTACTCAATCTCTCGTTCAGGTTTAGTAACAATGTTCGACTT
>CAIUZU010000396.1 GCA_903903705.1 uncultured Helicobacteraceae bacterium | reverse complement strand
GGTTTTTTGGTTTGCAATTTTTCTGTAATGTTCTTTATAAACTCCTACATATTCCATAACAATGTCACTTTTTACACCTAGCTCTTCAAACATAATATCAAGCGGATAACCGATGAGAGCTTTTATATCTTCATCTTTTTGTTTTGCAAAGTTGTGAAAATCCAAAGAGTGATGAAAAGATTCCAGTATAGCCTCCGTAGAGTCTATAAGTGTGCCGTCCAAGTCAAATAAAACTATCAAATTATTTCTCCCATTCTATATAATTATGCCAAATACCGGCAGGGCTTGGCTCAACATTTTTTATCTCTTTGCTTATGGTTGTTATGGAGTTTGGTATATACAAAAAAAGGTATGGATTATCATCCGTTATTATCTTAAACATCTCTCTCCAAATATTTGACAACTTCTCGCCATCCACCATACTTTGGGACTCTTCTATCATCTTATCCATTTGAGGATTATGGTATCCCACCAAATTAAAGCCCCCTTTTTTATCACTCTGGCTATGCCAAAACATGTACGGGTCGGGGGTGGGAGAAAGCCCCCATCCCAAAAGAATGCTGTCAAATTTGCGAGGAAATACGGTCATGTTTAAAAATGCCTGCCACTCCATAACTTTTAAAGTGACGATAACGCCCGCTTTTTTTAGTTGATGCTGCAAAATCTGAGCAGCGTAGGGTCTTATTTCGCTCGAATTGGATGTAGCTATCTCAAAAGTAAAAGGATTGTTTTCATCATAGCCGGCTTCTTTTAAAAGCTCTTTTGCTTTTTGAATATTTTGCTGCGGTACTTTTACATCTTCATTAAAAGCTTTTGTCCCCGGAAGAAAAGGTCCGCTACATGCTTTTGCATGATTAAAAAAGAGGATTTTTACAAGCTCTTCTCTATCAATCGCCAAAGAGAGAGCCTCTCTTACCTTTGGATTTTTAAACTTCTCAAGCCTGAGATTAAAGCCGAGATAGGTATAGGATTGAGAAATGTTTTCATAAATATTAAACTTTTTAAAAAACCCATCATCAAGCTGTCTCTCATACTGCATAGGTTCTATACTTCCGACATCAAGAGCAGATGATTTTAGCATCAAAAAACGTGTCATCGGATCTGCTATGACATGAAAAGATATAGTGTCAATCTTTGCACGACCTTCAAAATAATCATCATAAGCGGAGAGTATTATATTTTTGGAGTGCTCAAGCTGATGAAGTTTGTATGCTCCCGTTCCTACAGGATTTGTATTGAAAGAGGAGTTCATTAAATTTTGCTCATCTTTTAGAATATGGTGCGGCAAAATTCCCATCATCCAAGTTTCAAGTGCTTTAAAATAGGGTTCTTTATATTTCACCCTAACCGTGCGTTCATCAACAACTTCAACGCTCTTTACAAATCTAAAATTTGCACTATAAGGGGAACTGATTTTTGAGGAGATAAGCACTTCATACGTAAAAACCACATCTTTTGCACTAAAAGGTTTGCCATCATGCCACTTCACATTTTTTTTGATCTTAAAAAGCAGAGTCGTATTATCTTCAAAGTAAAACTCTTCTGCCAAATCGCCGATGATTGTAGAGAGATCTTTATCGTACTTTACAAGTCCGTTAAATAAAAAACCGGTTATTTCCGATGAGCTTGAATCGGTCGCCAAAATAGGGTTTAGCCTTGATGGATTTGCAGACGTTGCCAGATGAAGCGTTGATGAAAAAAGATTTATAGATAAAAACAGAAGGAAAATATAGCGCAAAATTACTCTTTTTTTAGAGCAATTATATCAAAGTTTATTTAGTGGGAGATTTCTAGAGAGAATTTTCAGTGCAAAAAGCACTGAAAAAATAGTTCGATAAACGATTAACGCTTAGAGAACTGGCGAGAACGACGAGCTTTACGCTTACCTGGCTTCTTACGCTCAACAACACGTGAATCACGAGTCATCATGCCTTCAGGTTTTAAAATCGCTTTTAGTGAAGGGTTAAATCTTACTAATGCACGAGAAATACCGTGACGAAGAGCATCTGCTTGACCACCGAAACCACCGCCTAAAACAGTAGCTACGATATCAACTGATGTATCTTGTTTTGTTAGAGCAAGTGGTTGCTTAACACGAAGTTTTTTAGCCTCTAGTCCACCTAGCCATGCATCTAGTGAAAGACCGTTAATAGTCATATTACCAGCACCCGGAGTTAACCATACTTTTGCTATTGACGCCTTACGACGACCTGTTGCATATACTTTTGCCATAGTTATCCTTACTTAGCTAGTTGTGCAGTGTGAGGATGCTCAGCAGCTGCATAAACTTTTAATTTTTTGATCATTTTAGCGCCAAGCTTAGTTTTAGGAAGCATACCGCGAGTAGCTAATTTATATAACTTCTCCGGATTTTTCTCTAAAAGTTCAGTCATCTTAACGCTTTTTGTGCTACCGAAGTAACCTGAATGAGAGAAGTACTCTTTATTAGCTATTTTGCCAAGTCCATTGAACTTAGCTTTAGAAGCATTAACTATAACAACAAAGTCGCCACAGTCAATATTTGGAGTAAAACATGGTTTGTTTTTACCACGAAGTATTGTTGCTACTTCAGTAATAATACGACCAAAAGTTTTACCTTCAGCATCAATCAAAACCCATTTTTGATCAATTTGTTCAGGAGTTGCAATTTTCGTAAATTTCATTCTTGAACCTTTCAAGTAATTTTCTTAACAATACATTTACAATGGCTTGTTTAATTGGCGAAAGTATACCTTGTTTTGCTTATAGACAACTTAATTTATGGTTTTTTTAAGGTTTACAGAGGGTAGTTAATTTTGTTGAGTTGCTAAATTTTGCTCACTCAAAGCAAGTCGTTTTGCATACATAAAACGCTGTTTATAATATCTCTTGTCAATATCATCGTATTGAACTTTTTTGCTTCTGTATGAAGCATGAATAATCTGACCGTTACCTGCATAAATTGCAACATGTGAAGGTTCTCTCTTGTATGTACGATAAAAAAGCAAGTCGCCAACCTGCAAATCTTTTAAGTCAACTTTTGAGCCGTACTTTGACTGCAATGCGGCAGATCCGGGGAGAGAGAGACCAAACTCTTTAAAAACTTGCTGCGTAAAGCCCGAACAGTCTGTTTTAAGTTCGTTTTTATTTCCAAACCCGTAAGAAACACCTAGATACTCTTGAGCTTTTTCTATAATTTTACTTTTTGAAGCTTCTGCCGATTTATCAATTACTAAAAAGGGGTGCGTAGTTTTGTTAATATGATGAGTTTTTGCGTAAAGATGACTTTGAAATAGAACTAAAATTGCAAGGATTAGGTATTTTTTAATCATTCATTTTCTCCAAAATCTTAAACTCGTTTTAAGTATTATATGCTTTGAAAACTTTATTTTAGTTTATACGCTGCATATTTTGTGACAAATTTTATATTTTTACTATTTTT
>CAIUZU010000395.1 GCA_903903705.1 uncultured Helicobacteraceae bacterium | reverse complement strand
CTTAGAGAAAGACCTGAAGATGTTGAGGAATTAATACAGCAATTTATAAAAGAGGCATCTCTATTGTTTTGTTCAAAAGGTGTGTTTAAATTCAGAAATTTTAAACCTGATTTAACTCAAAACTCAAACTCTTTACGAAGACAAGTGATGATTCATTTTCTGTTACAAGATATAAATGAAAATGAGTTAATGGAGATATTTTACAACTATTTGGTAGATAGATTGGGCTCGCAAAGTGATTATAAAAATTTTCTGCATCTTTATGAAGCACCGCTTATTAAAGCCGGATTTGATAAATTTAAATCACAGCTTCAACTCTCAGATAGACTTGGTCTAAACAGAAACACTTTAAGAAAAAAGATAGCAGAAAACGATAAATATTTATAAAAGGATAAGAATGAAAAAGATAGCGATGATTTTTGCAGGACAAGGTTCACAAGCAACCGGTATGGGAAGAGATTTTTATGATAACTCGGATGTTGCAAAAGAGATGTTTGAAGAAGCAGGAAAGAGAGTTGGACTAAAATTTGATGAGTTGATTTTTGGCGAACATGAGTTGCTGGGTCAAACTGCATATACACAGCCTTCAATTCTTTTGGTTCAGATGATAGCATATCGTCTCTTTAAAGATAAGTGTCCTGATATAAAAGCTGAACTGTTTTTAGGTCACTCATTAGGTGAGTTTTCTGCTCTTTGTGCAAGCGGTGCGATTGACTATATAGATGCCGTTGAACTTGTTCACAGACGGGGGCAGCTTATGCAAGACGCATGTGCAGATATCGAGGCAGGCATGATGGTAATTATGGGACTTGATGATGAGGCGGTTGAGAAAATTTGTACAGATGCACAAAACGATGGTAAAAAAGTTTGGCCGGCAAACTACAATCAAGATGGACAGTTAGTTGTTGCCGGCATGAGAGCTGATCTCTCATCATTAGAGCAGACATTTAAAGATGCAGGTGCGAAGCGTGCACTTCTTCTTAATATGTCTGTTGCAAGCCACTGTGAGCTTTTATCTCCGGCACAAGTTCCGCTTAAGAGTTTGATGGAGAGTATGATTAGTGAGAGTTTTGAAGCACCAGTTATTTCAAATGTGACAACGACTCCCTATTCAACTAAAAAAGAGGCTGTTGAACTTTTAACTGAGCAGTTGGTTAAACCGGTTAAGTATAAACAGTCGATTTTAGCGATTGCCGATAATGTTGATATCGCAATTGAGTTTGGAAACGGAGCGACTCTTAAGGGCTTAAATAAAAGAATTGCACCAAATCTTGAGACATATACTGTCTCGGATATGAAATCTTTGCTTGAAGTTGTAGAGCAGATTTGTAAATAAAATGAGAGTTACGTTAGCTCAAACATCGCCAAAGCTAAATCGCTCTAATTTGGATGAAGTGGTTTCGATTATTATGTCATGCAAAGATAAGAGTGATTTGATAGTTTTTTCAGAGTTGTCACTCAATGGCTACATGCTGCAAGATAAACTCTCAGAGGATGCTTGGAGTATTGATGAACTTGATATTTTAAAAGATTTAAGTCTGCATGTAGATATCGTAGTAGGTGTCGCCCTTAGAGACGGGAATAACTTTAGAAATGCAGCACTTTACTTCTGTAAAGGTAAACTTTTATCAAAGCATTATAAGGTTCACCTGCCTAATTACGGAATGTTTGAAGAGGCTAGATACTTTAAATCAGGAGATATTTTTGAGAGTTTTTTATCTGAATTCGGAAAAGTATCTATGGTTGTTTGTGAAGATTTGTGGCATAAAAGCGTTCATAAAAATTTGATGGATGAAAATCCTGATTATATAATTGCTCTTGTTGCCTCTCCTGCACGCGGTTTTAGCGATAGTGGACTTGAGATTGAAGATAAGTGGTATGAGATTATTAAAACGGTAGCGTCAGAGTGCAGAGCCAAACTTATATTTGTAAACAGAGTCGGTTTTGAAGACGGT
>CAIUZU010000394.1 GCA_903903705.1 uncultured Helicobacteraceae bacterium | reverse complement strand
AGTAGAGATGGAAATAGTAATCTCTTACGCAGACTTTGCGCAGTAGCACTCTGTAGCTCACTTCCACTCAGTGCAAGTGAGTATCTCATCTCTTATAAATATATAGTAGAAAATATTACGCTTTATAATGAGACTCTGCTTATCTCAGAGGCTATGAAAAAGTGTAACGGCGAACCGCAAAAAGAGATTGTCCTCCACAGCAACGACAGTAGAGATTTAAAAGAGGTTATCTCTAAAAATTCTGAAGAGTTTATTGAATATATACATAAGCTCGGACTTCATGTAGAGCATAAAGAAATAACGACAAACTTACAAAACAGATCAACAACTACGCTCATACTTAAAACTACTTGCTTCAAAGTCGATTTTAATGATAATTTCGTTAAAATCGCACCTTTAAAATGAGAGTGTTTCAGATACCAAAACTCTAAGGTTTTTAGTGAAAATTGCAATAGTTGAAGATGATATCAATATGAGAAAATCTCTTGAAATCGCAATGAGCGACTACAAAGAGTTTGAAATAAAAACATTCAAAAACGCAAAAGATGCACTAAAAGGCATTGATGATAGTTTTGATCTGATTATTACAGATATAAATATGCCCGGAATGGACGGTATAGAGTTCGTTAAGGCTTTAAACGGTAAGTTTGAAGTAATTATAATGACCGGTAATGCAACTTTACAAAGAGCTATCGAGTCTATTCATCTTGGCGTTAAAGATTTTTTGCTAAAACCTTTTGATGTGGATACACTTATCAATGCTATCAAAAGAGAAGATAAGGTACAAAAAGTAAAAAAAACTTTTTTGCAAAACAGCGACAAAAGTGCTAACAGCGGTTTTCTAGGAAGTTCCAAAGCATTAGATTGTGCTATAAATATTGCAGACAAAGCTTCTAAAACGGATGCCAGCATTTTACTATTAGGTGAGAGCGGTGTCGGCAAAGAGGTTTTTGCCTCTTATATACATGAAAATTCACTAAGAGCAAAAAAGCCTTTTATCGCAATAAATATGGCGGCAATTCCAGACAATCTTATCGAGAGTGAGCTGTTCGGATTTGAAAAAGGTGCTTTTACAGACGCCAGTGAAGCAAAAATTGGACAATTTGAGCTAGCAAACGGCGGAACACTTTTTTTAGATGAGATTGGCGAAATGCCTTATGGCGTTCAAGCTAAACTGCTTCGTGCCATTCAAGAAAAAGAGGTTCGTAGACTAGGCTCGTCAAAAGGAATAAAGATAGACATTAGAGTTATCTCGGCAACTAATGCAAATTTAACCGATAAGATTAAAAACGGTCAATTTAGAGAAGATTTGTACTATCGTTTAAACACTATACCACTCACTATTCCGCCTCTTAGAGAGAGAAAAGATGAGATTTTGCAAATTGCAAATAAGTATTTAGAACAAAATTGTATAAAATATGGTTTTGAATTGAAAAAATTTTCAGATGAGGCAAAAAAACAGCTGCTTGAGTATAGCTGGCCAGGGAATATCAGAGAGTTGCTCTCCGTTGTCGAGAGAGCGGTAATTTTAAGTGAAAATAACGAAATAACTCAAAAAGAGCTTTTTTTAGAGTCTCGCGGATTTAATTAAATAACGAAGGAAGAAAATGTCAAAGAAATATAATGTAGCGGTAGTCGGAGCTAATGGAGCGGTCGGAGAAGAGATATTGTCGATTTTACATGAAGTCAACTTTCCTATAAATAAGCTAGTTCCGCTTGCAAGTTCTAGAAGTGCAGGAAAAACTGTAGAGTACGCTGGAAGAGATGTAGTAATCAAAGAGCTTACCGATACTGTTTTTGAAGAAGAGGACGTTGAAATCGCTCTTTTTTCGGCAGGCGGCAGTGTTAGTGCTCAGTTTGCCCCATCAGCAGTTAGAGCCGGTGCGGTTGTCATAGACAATACGTCACACTTTAGAATGGATGAGCAAATCCCTCTTGTAGTGCCTGAAGTAAATCCGGAAGATATAGCAAAATGGAAAAAAACAGGAATCATTGCAAACCCAAATTGCTCTACAATTCAGATGGTACAAGCCCTAAAACCACTGGATGAAGCTTATGGCATACAAAGAGTAGATGTCAGCACTTATCAAGCAACTTCAGGAGCAGGAAAAAGTGCAATGGAAGAGCTTGTAAATCAGATGCAGTCATTTTTTACTTTTAAACTAGATGAAGCGGAGCCTAAAGCTTTTGCTCATAGAATCGCACTTAATGTCATCCCACAAATCGATAAATTTTTAGATAACGGGTACACAAAAGAGGAGATGAAAATGGTGAATGAAACTACAAAAATCATGCACAGGGAGATCCCTCTAAGTGCTACATGTGTTCGTGTTCCTACTCTTCGCGGTCATGCTGAAGCAGTCTCTGTTACATTTGAAAAAGAGGTTGATGCAAACGAAGCAAGAGAAATTCTAAGAAAAGCTCCAAACATAGTTATACTAGATACTCCATCAGAATCTATCTATCCGATGCCATCAACTGCTTTTGAAAAAAATGAGACTTTTGTAGGGCGTATCAGAAGAGATAATTTCTCTAAAAATATACTTCACATGTTTATCGTTGCCGATAACCTAAGAGTCGGTGCAGCTACAAATGCTGTTAGAATTGCCCAAAAATGGGTAGAAATGAGAGAAGAAGTATAGTCATGCTAGAAAAATTATTTGAAAACGGTTTATGGAGTTCAAGATTTATTATCATTCTTGCCGTAGTTTTTGGTCTCATCGGCGCTATCTTACTCTTTATTGTTGCAAGCTTTGATGTATATGAGACTGCAGTCTATGTAATAAACACATATTTTACACATGCTCATCCTGAAAATTTCCACGAAGAGGTTATCGGCGGAATTATAGGTGCGGTTGATTTATACCTAATCGGTGTCGTAATGATAATCTTCTCTTTTGGTCTTTATGAGCTTTTTATCTCGGATATAGATCCTGCAAAAGATGAAAACGGAGAAGAAAATCAGCTTTTGGCTATCCACTCGCTAGATCAGCTAAAAGATAAAATTTCTAAAGTCATAGTAATGGTTTTGGTTGTCGGATTTTTTCAAAAAGTCGGACATACAACATATAGCGGAGCACTGGATTTACTGTATCTAGCACTCTCTATAACAGCTGTTTCGGTTGGTCTTTACTTTTTAAGCAAAGTCGGAAAAAGTCACTAAAAAAATATCAAGGATTAAAATTGAGTAAAATATTTGTAGATGCATGCTTTGGCAAGGAGACTCCTTATACTCCGGTTTGGATGATGAGACAAGCGGGGAGATACCTTCCTGAGTACATGGAAGTAAGAAAACAAGCCGGAAATTTTTTAAATCTTTGCCACAACCCAAAACTTGCTGCGGAAGTTACGCTTCAGCCTGTAGATATTGTCGGGGTTGATGCAGCAATTTTATTTAGCGATATTCTAGTCGTTCCAAATGAAATGGGCATGAAACTTGATTTTCTTACAGGAGAGGGACCTGTTT